>JABMSA010000479.1 GCA_013202185.1 Planctomycetota bacterium | reverse complement strand
GGCTCGAGCAGATCGCGTCCATCGGCGCCGACGGCCTCAGCATGGAAACGAGCATGAAGGGCTACGTCAACGACATCGGCGAGATCGCCCGCGCGATTGGCGATCGCGTCAGCTTGTTTGGTAATATCAATCCGGTGAGCGTGCTCCAAAACGGCACCGACGCCCAACTCGAGGCGGAGGTCAACCGCCAGGCTGCGGCCGGCCGGGCGGCGCGCGGATTCATAATGTGCACAGGCAGCCCCGTAACGCCGGGCACGCCGCTCGCGCGCGTGCGCAGGTTCATCGAACTGGGGCAAAACGCCTAGCAATGAGATAACTGACAATGCAGATCCAGCAGATCATTTCTACCGTCTTCCTCAGGAAGTCAGGTGCAAAACTACAGCAGCTCGTGCTGGTGAAGCTTGCCAACCCGGGCCCCGCCGAACTCACCGTGCTGTGGTCGAGCCTCGATGCGCCGATCACCAGCCTCGGCGGCCTGTGGCCCGGGTACGTGTCGCCCGCACACAGCGCGGTGCTCGGCGAGCGAATGCCGCACCATCCGCTCAAGCCCGAAGACATGAAGAACAGTTGGATCTACTCGAACATTTTCTACAACAACTTCGGCACCAATTTCGCGGTGTCGCAAACGGGCGACGTGCTATTCCGTTACGTGATCAGCTCGTGTAGCGGCGACGTGTCCGACAGCCGCGCAGCGCGCTTCGGCTGGGACGCCACCACGCCGATCGAGCAGATACTCACTACTCCCTGGAAGGACAGAACGCTGCCGGCCAGCGACAGCCTGATGGGCATCGACAACGAATCCGTCATCATGATTACATGTAAGAAGGCCGAAGCCGGCGACGACCTCATCCTCCGCCTGTGGAATGTGTCGCCGGAGAATCAGAAGGCCGAGGTAAAGCTCAACTTCACGACCATAGCAAACGCGCAGATCACGAATCTCGTGGAGGAAGGCGGCGGCAAGGCGCTCGAGCATGACGAGCATTCCATCGTCGTCGATATGGGCCCCCGCGCCCTCGAGACAATCCGCGTGACGCCCAGGAAGTGAATTCTCGGAGACGACGTAATGCCGCAGAATACATTCGACAAGCTTTTCGACGCCGACGAGATGACCAAGCGCGAGCGCGTCGAGGCGACGCTCAATCATCAGCCCGTCGACCGCGTCGCCATCCTCGAGCAGTTGTGCTACAATCCGGGCGTCATTTCGCTTTACACCGGCAGGAAGATCGAAGGCTTCGATTACACCGTCGAAGACATCTACCCCGTCATCCGAATGACGACCGACCTGATAATGCCGCCCGGCGGCCCGCGCGGCACCGAGCGTGTAACCAACGCCGACGGCTTCGTCACGCAGCACGACAACTGGGCGTCGTGGCACGTCAGCCGGCCCTTCACCGACGAGCACGGCGCGCGCGATTGGCTCGTCAAGAAGACCGAGCGGATACGGTCGCAGCCGTTCGATGCGGAAGCTGCGCGAGAGGGCTATCGCGGCTACATGGCCCACCTGCAGGAGAAGATCGGCGACACCGTCATTCTCAACGTCGGCGGCACCGGCTTCTGCTCGGCGTTCGACTCGATGGGCCTGGAGATCTTCACGTACTTCTGCGTCGACTATCCGGAGGTCCTCGCCGAGTACATGGAAGTGTCCGTTGCCCGCGAGCTGCAGCGCATCCACGCCGTGGCCGATCCCGAGCAGTCGCCCGTGATCCTCGTGGCCGAAGATTTTTCCGCGAAGAACGGCCCGATCTTCTCGCCCGAGTTCCTCTATCGGTACCATTATCCTTACCTCGCCGTGGTCACGGCGGCGTGGCACGAGCACGGCATGAAGGTGCTGTATCACAGCGACGGCAACTGGAAGACCGTGATCCCCACTCTCATGGCGACGGGCGTCGACGGCTTCTACTGCCTCGAGCCCAACTGCGAGATGTACATCGTCGAATTGAAAAAAGCCTGGCCCGATATGGTGTGGTCCGGCGGCGTGGACGGCTTGGACCTGATGGAACGCGGCACGCCCGAGCAGGTACGGGC
>JABMSA010000478.1 GCA_013202185.1 Planctomycetota bacterium | reverse complement strand
GCCCTTTCACTTCCCCAATCCCGCCCGCTTCTCTACCGCGAAGCGGTTTAGTTCAACAGGTCATTAAACATCAAGCACGCCACATAACAAAAACATGCACCGGAGTTGCCGGCCGGGCCAAACTTGAATTCCACGTCGCTGGCGGCAACCCGGTGATGTTAGGCGTTCGGCGGATGGCGCTCAGAAGGGTGTACACCATGGTCTGGTTTCTGGCATATTGTTTTCTGTCCGTCGGCTTCTTTATCCTGGGCGACGCGGGCCTCACTCTTCACTGGTTCTGGAACGCAGTGTTTTCGCTTCTCGCTTCTGGCACAATGACGTACGCAACACACAGAATTGTGCGCTCAAGGCTCTGCCCCGCAAGAATACGGAACGCCGTCCAGAACCAAAAACCGGAAACGGAAATCCGAGAAACCGTGGAAGCCGCTTTCGGAGCCGCTCTGGACCTTGACGATCCTACGGATGCGTGGATGGCGGGCTTTATTGCATACCCGCCTATAGTGATTGCCTTATTCGCCGGTCTGGGACACGTCATTCACTCTGGGTTCTGGCGAGTGCTCATCACTTTCCCAATCTCCATTGCACTTGCCATTCTGCTCGGCAACCTGATGAACAGAATCGCTGCGCAAAAGCGCATGTTCGCGGCAAGCAAGAAGGCGATCCAGGATCACGATTCAGGAACGTGGAAGCGAATGGCAAGCTTGTGGGCAACGCGAAACACTGCCGGCGAGCAAATACAGCATAGCGAGCAAATACAGCATAGGAGGAGTCACAATATGGCCAATGTGAGTCTGACGACAAGCGAAGCGGTTTGGCAAATCCAGCAAGGCTCTGAAGATCATGTAAAGCGCCTCGTGGACCAGGGCGCGAGCGTTCATGACATTTTGGACAACGGCGCAACTCCGCTGCACGTGGCAGCATCGTGGCATCGGGAATCTCTGGTCAAGTTGTTCATCGAAAAGGGGGCGGACGTAAACGCCAAGGACAACGATGGCGAGACACCCCTGCACTGGGCAGCGGGAAAAGGCCATGCAGAAATGGTGGAGTTGCTTCTCGCCCATGGCGCGAGAGTGAACGCGAAGGACCATCTCGGATGGACACCTCTCCACAAGGCAGCAGTGAAGCATCATTACCAGGCAGGAAGCGTTCTTCTCTCTAATGGTGCCGATGCCAACGCCAAAGACAACTCCGGAGGAACGCCACTGCAGTGCGCAGAAGCGTGGGGAGGAAGCCAGGCAGTGATAGAGCTGTTGAGGCAGCATGGTGCCCGGTGAGCAGATCGGGGTCACCTAGCCCGAAGTCCCGTCCTTGGGTCAGACTCGAATGGCACGGCCGGTTGCCGGTTTGAGGTTACGGCGAACGCGGAATTTCGGCTGGAGTATCGGAGTCGGTGGAGTAGTCGCGTCAGGCCGGCGGGATGTTGGCGCGGACGGGCAAAGGTGTCAGGAACCGTTGCTAGGTCGGGTCTAGGCAAAGAGGGGCCGAACCAAGGGTGCACGGGAGTGGCGGCTTGCGTGCGTGTTGAAATGGAAGGGTCATGGACCGCCACCCCGTGATCCCTGTCGTTAGGACAATACAACATCCATGTTCCTGTTCACAATCCTCGCCAAGCCCTCTCCGGGAAACGGCGAAGCTAGCGACGCAGGCGGCGCCTTCGTCAATGTTTGGGTCGACTTCAAGGAGCAATCTGGCGCAGAGCACATCGCGCGATACTACATTGTCGAAGCGGGGTGGGTGCCGGGCGAAACGCAAGAGGTCAGCATTGTGACTGAGGACGATTACCCGGCGGACGACGAGGAGGCCGCGTATTTCCTGCAGGCCGGGCAGGACGGCAGTTGCCTCGTATTTCACGAGTGGCCTGCGGATGCCGATGATGCCGATGATGATCTGCGGTGGAAGTCCTAAGCATTCATTCAACCGGAAGCGCTCCGCGCAGTGGCGCGGAGCACTCCGGTTAATTCAAACGTTACACGGCGTTGCTAAAGATGGTGGCGCGGCTCATCGCCGTATCGCTGCTTCAACCACGATCGCCATGCGCGGAGGCTCCCTTCCGAATACCCGTTGAGTGCCTGGCCCCACGTTTCCTCCCTAGAACCACTCGCCCGCGTTCTGGCCGCAAGGATGATAGCCGGCCATCGAGCCGCCGAACTTCTCCTCCAAGTGGCTTACCAGAGCTGCCAAGCGTTCGGCAGCGTCACGCGGATACTCGGGCGAGGCGACGACAAAACCGCTGCGCTTCTGCGGCTCCACATCCCTGGCCATCACGTCGTCGGGGTGTGCGCGGCGCCACCAGGCCGGTGGTGCCATCCCAAT
>JABMSA010000477.1 GCA_013202185.1 Planctomycetota bacterium | reverse complement strand
GCACCAGGGGCTCCTCGAGCGTGTCCATCAGCTCGAAGAGGGGTTGCATGACCGCCCCGGGCAGCTTTTCGAATGGATACGTGTTGATGAGTTTTGCGAAGTTTTCGACGGTGGCTCGGTCGTTTATGGTGGTGTTGCTCGTCGGCGTGAGCATCGGCACATCTATCTGGCACGTGTCGGCCTTGTCGCCGTCCTTCACCGTGAGCCTGACCCTGAAGGGCGGCGTGCCGGTGAAGATGTGCATGGGATCGCGCTCGGTGGAAGTGACGCCGTCGCCGAAATCCCACAGTACCGATTTCGCCTTTCCGACGGAGCGGTTGTGGAATTTGTAGCGAACGTATTGGAAGCGCTCGAACACCAGCAGTTCGTGCTGTGACCAGTTGAACAACGCAACTATGCCGCCGTTCTTTTTGCGGGGGTTTGTTACCTGGGCTACGTGCGTGTGGGCGAACCACCCCGGCGGGACGATGTGCATCTCTTCCATTTCTTTCTTGCACCAGCCGAGCGCCATGCTGGGCGTGCCGCTCACCTGGGCGTGGTAGTATTCGATCGTGTGCCTGCCCTTGGTGAGGTTGATGTTTGCGCCGAACCGGCCGCGCGCTCCGTCCCACGGGCCATGCGGGCCGGGCCATGAAAAGGCGAGCTTGCCGTCGATCACTACGAACGAATCGTCGCTGGAGGCCGTGAACAAACGATAGCTGCCGTCTTCGTTCATGACCAGCTCGCCCCTGTAGATGGTGATGAAGCTGTCGTTGGATCCGAAGGGATTGTGGCCTTGATAGATATTCTGCACGAACATCATCCCCTGGATTTCTCCGGATCTGGCGAGCTTTTTCATTGCTGGCCAGGTGTTGACGGGGCCGGGCGGTTTCGACCGCACCTCCATGAGGAGGCTGGGCACGGGGCTCCAGGGTTTCTTCGGGCGGTCCGTTCCGCCGCGTCCGCCGTAGTGAAGTGTGTATTTCCCTCCCCGGGCGGAGGCGTCGAATATGATCATCAGGTTGCCACGATTCTGGTTCATGAGCACTTTCGACGAGACCACGTCTCCGGCCGAGTCGGTTACCACCGGCTGGCTGGCGATCTTCACGCCGGGGTAGAATGCGGCCGCGACCACATCGGTGCGCGGTGCGCTGATATCGGCCATGTGCGTGAACCCACTCACGGCATCGGCGGCCCGGGCGCTCATCGCAAGGCACAAGGCACTAACAACGATCGCCGCTCTTGCGGCTCTGCGAAAACTCACTCTGCAAGTGCTCCTGCGATGGCCTTGTAGTATTCGGATACGAGCGTTTCGAATTCCTTCGGGATCTCTTCGTCGCGGGCGTCGCTGACTTCCTCGAGCATATCGGCGGGGAGCTTCATCGACGGGTCGAGGGCTACCTTCGCCTCGCCGCGGAGTTCACGCTGGGTGTTGTCGAGGGCGCGCACGATTCGGCGCTGGAGCGACGTGAATCCGAACCTGTCGCCTTCTGCGGCGGCCTTTTGGGCCTGCTGCATGAGGAGGAGGGCGTTGTCCAGCTCGCCCGTGGGCAGGTACATCATGATCGCCTGGCTGTAGAGTTTTTCGGTGTTGCGGCGGAGGTCCATCTGCTGGCGTTCGAGTTCGCGCATGCCGAGTTCGTTTTGAGGTGCGCTCGAGCCGGTCAGGCCGCCTTCGCCGCCCTGGCCCGACTGTTTTCCGCCGCCGGTTGCCTTGGCTTCGGAATTGGGGTTTTCTTCCTCTACCTCGCCTTTCTGCATCGGACCGTTTGTTCGGCGCACTTCCACGTCGGCGCCTTCGAGGTCCTTGGCGAATTCTTCGACCATTTCGCCGCTGGACTTCCCCTGCCTGCCTCCGCCGCTTCGGCCCATCTGTTCCATGTCGTTGGGCTTTGTGTTGCCGCTCTTGCCCTTGGCGCCGAAGTTTGGCATCGGGCCGTCCGCCACGTCCCATCCGGCGGGCATATCGTGGCTGCCGAGGTTGCTTGCGGAGTCTTCTTTATCCCCGATATCCTGTTCCTGATCGAGCAGATCGCCCACGAGGTCCTCGAGTTCTTCGGGGAGGTCGACGAGCGGAATGTCGGGGATCTCGTCTACGTCGAGGCTCTCCTGCTTCCACTTTATGTTGTCGGGTGCGTCTGACAGCCACATTTCCATGTCGGCTATGCGTTCGACCATGTCTTCCATGGAGTCCTTTGCGGCCTTTTGTCCTTCGGTTTCGCCGCGCTCGACCGCTACCTCCACGGCTTCGGCGTCTTCGCTGCCT
>JABMSA010000476.1 GCA_013202185.1 Planctomycetota bacterium | reverse complement strand
TTCCAGAGGATGGCCGGGCGCAGCACGCTGTGTGCCTTGTCGAGGAGCACGGCGCCGTGCATCTGGCCGGAGAGGCCGATGCCGCTGATGTCGTCGCTTTTAACGTCCGATTTGTCGATGACGGCCCGGATGGTTGTCTTGGTGGCGTTCCACCAGTCGGCGGGGTCCTGCTCGGACCAGTTGGGCTTTGGCTGGTAAATGGGATATTCTTCGGTTATCGAGGCGAGTATCCGGCCGGTTTCGTCGCAGAGTATCGTTTTGGTTCCGCTGGTGCCGATGTCTACACCGAGAAAACAGCCCATCGCTATCCTCCATGAGTTGCAGAGCGCATGCGGGGTTGGCCCCGCGTGCTTTTTGGACCAGGCGCTGCGCAAGCAGGCCGGCAGCCGGCGCTCTCAGAAGCGCTGATAACGAGCAAACAAAGGGATGATCCCCTGAATGGAATCTTTTGGCATCGTTATTTCGGGAAAAGAGGCGTCCATCGGGTGCAGCCTCACTTTTTTGCCTTCAAACCATACCTGCCGGAATACGACGCCGTCGGGCGTGCGGACAAGTGCGTAGCATCCGGATTCTGCCTCCTTTTTTGATCTCATGGCAAAGATCAGGATGCTGGAGCTGTCGAAGGCGGGCTCCATCGAGTTGTCTTGCAGTTGGACGGCAAAGGTCAGCGGATCGCAAACGTCTTCGGCGGCGACGAATCGGATGGGCTCGGCTTTGGGGAGTCCTTCGTCGTCAAACGTGAGTGTGCTTTTGTCTTTGGGGTCGCCTGCGACCTTGTAGCATGGCACATATTTGGCGGGCTGCACCTTGGAGCGTTCTCCGGGTGCTCGTGTGCCTTTCTCGCTGATCTCCGGCAGTTTGGTTTTGCCGGACGGCCCGAAGTATACCTCGGATTCGCGCACCCATTTGCCTTCCACGAAGGCGCCGCCTTTCATTATCATTTCGAGCCCTTCCTTGACGAGTTCGACGGGATCGATAAGACCTGTAGACGGTTCCCTCTTTGGCGAGTAAATTGCCTTCTGGCGCTTTTTGTCGGGCGAGGCATACTTGAGGCCCACGCCGTAGAGCAGCCACTCGGTTTCGCAGTTTGTGAGCATCACCACCCGATAGCATTCGCTGAGCGAAGGGCGCCTCTTGGCCTTTTTCCAGTCGGAGAGGTAAGAGGGCGGTATGCGAAGCTCGCTTGCCCAGGCCTTTTGGGTTTTGGTTTTGCCTTTCAATTCGAGGATGCGGGCAACGATGCCTTTGAAATCCAGACCACTGTCAACCATTGTTTTTTTCCTTGACTACAAAAGACCCCCGTTTCATAGACCGTTTGTTTCGATGAGTGCCGCCAGTGTTTGCTGCCTCAGTTGAATAAGAGCGCTCGGTTTTTCCGGGTATAACCACTAGTTACATCGTGATCGCAGTGGGTTCGGTTGGGTGGCTTTCGGAAGATTCGATCAGATCGAGCGAACCATCTTCTTGTAATTCTACCTTTTTCTCATGCCGATTTCAACGGAATTTTGCCGGAAGCATGCACGAAGTTGTTGCGGGCTCCCGTCCACGCTGCATGACGGCCCCGGCTCACCTGACGGGCCCGTTGCAGGAAGGGCAGATGGGTTTGTCTTCTCCGATGGCACGCCCGGCTTCGCGCGCGCAGGTATTGCAGGTCTCTTTCTTGCAGGAGGTGCACTCCAGGGCAAGATCGTTTTGCCAGATGCGTTGGTCATTTCCGCCGGCGATCGTCGTTGCCGGTCTCAGCCGTGGCGCGTAAACGGTCCGGCCGCACTTGTGGCACCTTCTCTTTTTCTGCATGAGTCTTGAGAACACACCCATCTTCGGTCTCCTTGTTTTCTTCAAGAGCAAACAACGTTCGCTGGGCTTGCTTGGCTGTTTGCGAGTTTTTACAGCGTCCCTTCGTCCACAAAACTGTAGTACCGGCCTTCGCCGATCACTATGTGATCGAGAACACGGATGCCCACCATCTCTCCCACTTCCTTCAGCCGCGCGGTCAGGCGGATGTCTTCCTTGCTTGGGGTGGGGTCGCCCGAGGGGTGGTTATGAACAAAAACAACTGCCGAGGCCGACTCGCGGATGGCGGGGCTGTATACCTCGCGAGGATGAACGAGTGACGATGTGAGGCTGCCTTCGGAAATCTGCACGGTCTTGATGAGGTGGTTTTTGCTGTCGAAGAGCATGGCCTTGAAGACTTCCTTTCTTCTGTCTCGCATTTCGCTGTGGCAGCTTTCGAAGATTGCCCGGCTCGAGCAGAATTGCCTGCCGTGATCGAGCGCCCCTTCGGCCATGAGCCTCTTGGCGATCTCGAATGCGGCCTTGAGTTGTGCGGCCCTTGCAGGGCCTATTCCTCTCACGCGGCACATCTCGGCGATTGTCTTTGTGCCCAGCTCGCGCAGCGTGCCGTATTCTTGGAGAAGGCGCCGCCCCAGGTCTACCGCGGTTTCTTCGATGGTTCCGCCACCGATGAGGATTCCCAGCAACTCGGCGTTGCTGACGATGTCTTCGCCGCCACGGATGAGTCTTTCGCGGGGGCGTTCGTCTTCGGGAAGCTGCTTGATGCTCGGCTTTCGTGCGCCAAACTTGCAGTGCTCGCGCAGCGGGCAGCGGTTGCACTTGGGGTCTTTGCTGCATATTGCCCTGTCGGGTGAGCCGTCGCCCGAGCAAAAGAGGCCCAGAACACGTTCGACCACCGGCCTGGGTGTGTTGGTGGCAAGCGCCAGACTGTCGAGCGTTCGACCTACCTGGGCGGTTCCGGCGCCGCGTTCTACCGCGCCGAGGCGCGCGAGGAAACGCCGCACGTCGGCATGACTGACGAACGGTTCTGATACGTATCCTTCGCCGGGCAACGACACGTCGGCCCCGAGCGTGGAGCTTACTTTTTCGCTGACAAGCTCGTAAACTTTGGCAAGTTCCAGCGGCACCGTCCACCTCTGTAGTTCGTGTTCTGTTTGTCGGGCTGCTTTTCGTGCTTTCAATAAGTTACTACTTGTGGGCTGCGGAGTCAAGCACAAAAACGCGCGCGCGGCGGGGAGGGTGCACGCCGGTTTTTCATTTCAGTGATTCGAGCAGCCGCATCGCCGCCTTGATGTCTTTTATCTGTTCGTCGCCGGAGATCTCGCGCTCGATCGTCAGTGGGCCGGTGTAGCCGATCTCCTTCAATGTTGCGACGAACTTGTCTATGCCTACGTCCCCTCGGCCCAGCGGTGTTTCGTGCCCGAGTTGGCCTTCTTCGGTGGGCCATTTGCCGTCTTTGCAGTGCACGCCGACAACGTATTCGCCCAGCAGCCTGAGTGCGGCGATCGGCTCGCCGCTGCCATAGAGAATCATGTTGGCCGGATCGAAGTTGATGAAGAGATTATCGCGATCGACGTCGGCGATGAGTTGCAGCAATCCCTCCGCCGTCTCCTGACCGGTTTCCAAGTGGAGCCGTTGGCCGTTCGCCTTGCAGTGGTCGCAGACACTCCGCACAACGTCGACGATCTCGCCAAAGCCGGGGCCCGAGGCATCGTGTGGAATGAATCCCACGTGCAGCCCCACCGTGTCCACCGCCAACAACTTGGCGAAATCGGCAATCTCCTTCAACTCCCGAGTCCGTGCCGCCCGAGTCTCCCGGGGAACCAGGCCAACGGTTTTGGCCGTGGTGGGGATGTCGGCGTAGCTTTCGCCCTCGAACCCGCCGAAGACGACGGTGATGGTTATTCCCATCTCCTTCAGCCTTGCGAGGAACTTTTGGGCATGTTCCGGGGTCCGCGTCGCCTTCGCCGGAGCGTGGAGTTGGACCGTGGGGATTCCCAACTCATGGGCCACCTCGAGCTTGACACCCAAACCGGCGTCGATACTTG
>JABMSA010000475.1 GCA_013202185.1 Planctomycetota bacterium | reverse complement strand
GTTTGTTGTAGCTGACGATCTTTGCCCCCTTGAAATCGTTGTTGATTTTTCCGGTGAACTTTGGCGCGAGCTTCTTGACGGTTGTGCTCTTGGCTTCGGCCACGGTTTGCAGCCCCCGGCCGCGAATGATCTCGGCCCGGAGGGTGTCGCCTGCGGTGATGGTCACTTTTCCGCCCTTGATCTCTTTGACGTTTTCGAGACCGACGACCTCGACGTTCCAGAGCGCGAGCTTTCCGGCCTCGATGTAGATCTTGCCGTCTTTGCCTTGGATCATCGATCCGCCGAAGTCTTCGCCGCCGCGCCCCGACGGGACGTTGTCCAGCACCGCCCCGGGCACGGCCTCCTTGGGCCACTCGTGTTTGTTGGAGTCGCCCTGAAAAAGCCTCGTGAGGTAGTAGCCGTCTTCGGTGAGTACGTGCCACTCTCCGACGTTGGAGTTGATGACCCAGAATGCGCCGATTGGCTTGGGCAGCTCGGCGTTGCCGACGAATCCGTAGGCGCCGCGAATCAGGCCGACGGCCGGCCCCGGCGCGCGATGCGATCCGTGTACGCCGTGCCAGCGGTTGGGATACGTCCACAGCAGCTTGCCGGTTCCGACTTCGTAACATCTGAAGAGCTTGGCGCCGGCGTCGCACGAGACGACGAGGCGATTGTCGGGCGACGAAAGCGCTCCGCCGCTGATGGGGGGCAGTTCTTTGATGTTTTCGAGGTCGTACTTGGGTGCGCCGCACTTGGTGAAGCCGCCTACCTTTATCTGCACGCCCTTTTCCTGGTGGCCGCCGTAGAATGTGAGGTCGGTATTCATGTTGATTGACCATGGGTTCCCGGTGCCGCCACCGTAACCGCCAACCTGGAGCAGCATCGGGAGCGAGGCGACCTCTTGGGGCTGTTCCTTTTCATCGCCGTTCTCGTCCGCCCAGAAAAACGTTTTGCCCTTGGTGGCCATGATCGTTGCTCTTAATGCATACTTGGCCTCGCCGAGGCGCTCCCGGATTCTGATCTGCGTCGGTGCGCTGGCCCCCCACATTCGGCCGGCGAATGTGCCGGCGAAGTATTCCTTGCCGTTGGCCCCCTCGCAGAAGCGCGTGATTCCGTGGAAGACATCCTGCGTGACGATCCCCACAAAGGTTGCCCGGCCGGTCTTCGGGTCGATTCTGAACTCGCAGCCTTCACCGGTCATGACGTTGGGGTCGCGCAGGCTGATCGCCCCGCCGCCGCCGTAGTGTGTGGGGCCGAGGTATTCCTTGATGAACTCGCCGGTCTTCGGATTCCAGATGCTGAATCGCTTGGGCACTAAATCCGTCTCGGCCACCCAGAGCCTTCCGCGCGCGTCGATTACCATGCCCCAGGGTGCGCTGAGGGTGTCGGGGTCCCACGGGCCCTTTGTCTGTCGGCCGGCCTTCTTTGCGATCGTACGCAGGAGCTTGCCGTCGGGGCTGTACACGCGAATCTGGTTGTCGGGCCGGGAGATGGCCACGTATATATCGCCGTCGTCGCCCACGGTGAGTGCGCCGTTGTTCTCCAGGCCTGTGAGCACCACGCGCGTGTCGCCGGTGTTGGGGTTGAGCGCCAGCAGCTTGTTGCGCTCGGAGAAGATGTAGATTGTGTTTTCATCGACTGCGACCATCTTGCCGGGCGACGGGAGTTCCATCATCTTGAGCAGCTTACCGGTTTTGGCGTCGACCACGGCGACGAAATCGGTGTTGGCCGTGATGATCGTATCGGGATACATCTTCTCGATGAGGCGGCGGTTGGCCTGGCGGCGCGCGTCATCCGGCATTTCTTCGGCGCCCTTGACCAGGGTCTTGTCGTTAAGAAGGCCCGCGAGTGCCTTGATTGTTACGCTTTGGACGTCGGAGATATTGTAACCGGGTTTCCTGAAGGTTTCCTTTTCGGATATCTCGACCTTTAGGTACCGGGGGATGAGTTGCCGGCAGCGGTCGTCGAGCTTATCCCAGATTGCCTTACTAACGGGATTCTCCGCGGGGCCGGGCTGCGAGCCGGCGTAGATTTGCGCCAGGAGGCTGCGCCAGTTTGTGATGTCGCGCTTTTCAAACCACCAGGTAGAGAAGCTGAAGAAGAGCTTGCCGTTCCACGAGGCCATTCCTTCAGTGTTGTGGTTGAGCCTCGACGGCATGCCTTGTTGATCGCCCCAGAAGGTGGCCATTTCGAGAGTGCCGGAGTTGGTGCCGGGCCAATTGACGGGCTTGCCGTTCTCGATGCTGACGCGCTTGAGATCGGCGCCGTTGACATAGTATAGCATGTCGCCGTCGAGGGCCATGCGGATCACGCCGTTGAAGTGGTAGCCGGCCGCCCAGCGCACGTCGTCGTCGAGGCCGCACGCCACCACGGCCTTGCCGGCCTCCGCACCGGCCCAGGCGAGGTAAACCTTGTCGTCGTCGGCAACGCAATCGACGGGCAAGGCGTGATCGCCCCCCCAGTAGGCCGTCGGGCCGTTGTCCCACGGATCGCTCGGGCCGTGATAGGCCCAGCCGCGCAATCGAAGCCCGATGCCCTTGTGCCAGATGGCGCTCCAGGTGTATTCACCCGGCTCGACCGCCGCCCCGGGGGTGGTCCACGCGGGCGTGGTGAGGCCGTCCCACGCCACCGTTTGCTCGCCCTTGGCCGTTTCGTTGGCGGTGAGCAGTTGGCGCACCACCACGCCGTCGGCGTTCTTTATGTTGAGCGACACGTAGCCGTCTTCAGGCATTGTGAACGTGATGGGCTTGAATCCTGTGCCGTCTTCCAGGCCGGTCCAATCGATGGCGAGAGCGCCGTTGTTGAGCGCGACGGGAAACTCTCGGCCGTTGGACAGCCGCACGTGCTGCGGAGCGACGCGGCCCTTCGTTTCGAAGGTGGCCAGCCCCCAGCAGTTTGTCGCCCGGTCCGTGAAGGTGCGGTCCGGCGTGACGCCCGCCTTGAAAATATCCTTCGTCGCGTAGCTCCAGGAGAATGACTGCTTGACCGTGAGCGTGAGGCCGTCGCCGGCCTTGAATGCGCCGGCAGCTTTCTGGAGGGCCCCCAACGAGCCGGCGTCCCTGGTGTTGGCATCGCGCCACTGCTTGTCTTTGAGGAGGATCAGCGGAATGCGGATCTCGTGTGTGTAGCCCTTGCCGTCGGCGTTCTCGAGGAACGCCTGCCGCGCGGCGACCTTCTGCAGGTCTTCGATCTTGCCTTCGTTACTGAGAACGCCGTAGGAGAGGCCCATGATGTCTGCGTTGTCTTTGCCCTGGCGAAGGGTAATGTGCGAGACGACTTCGCCGGGCTTGCCGTGGTTGGCGATGATTCGCATAGTGAGCGAATCGCCGTGGATCTGGCGGGGGTCGCGCTTGTTCTCGGCGGGTGCGTTGGCGCCGCGCGAGTTGACCAGCGGGTGCTTGTCTTTGACGCGTGCGAGGACGTAAAGATAATGGTCATCGTACATCAGGTGGAGCCACGAGCTGAACTCGTCGCGCAGATTCTCCACATTGCCGCAGACGAACACCCCGCCCGACAGGTCCCAGTCGTTGGGCCTGCCGTCGATGTTCACTTTGTCGGGCGCGGGTAGAATCCGCACGATGTTGTTTTCGGTTTCCGTTGCGGCGGCCGCAGCAGCAACCACAATGAGCAGCAATCCAGCAACAGCGAACTTTTTCATGGCCATCTCCTTCGGAAAATTGGGCGCGTAAATATGTGCGCCGGCCTTGCTGGAACCGATCTGAGGGGAATTCCCCGGAGCTTTTTTTCTACCGGGCCTAAGAGGCTCATTAAGCAAAACTGTAGTAGAAACTGCCTGCAAAGGCAAGAGAAAAATGCAACCCTCCCCCACACACCGGGGATACGGGGTACGGCAGGCCGTGCCGGTCCGAAACGACAGTGGCGTATTTTTGTTTTTTCTTGCGGTTTTCCTTGACAAAACCGGTTTCATGTTGTATCTTATAATAGGGAAATGTGTTTGTTCTTGGCGAGGACCTCCACGGCCGCCCGAGCCGGCAGAGGCGGCTGCAGCGGCTCCTTGCGCTAGTACATTGCGGATTCGACTAGGACGCAGTAATGATCGGCTCCTCCACCCTGTCCGCGTTGCTGGTTGGCGCGCTCGCCTGTGCCTGCGGGGCTCTTTTCTGCAGCGAAGAGGCGTCGGCCGGCGCCGCCTGGTACGTTGACGACGTGAACGATCCCGCTGAAGACGGCTCGGCAGCCCACCCCTTCGATGCGATTCAGGAAGGCATCGACGCCGCCGTGAACGGCGATACCGTCATTGTGCTCGACGGCACCTACAGCGGCGCCGGCAATCGCGATCTCAGTTTTGCCGGGAAGGTCATCACACTCACATCGAGCAACGGCCCCGAGGCCTGCATCATCGACTGCGAGGCGGCGGCCGGATTGGTGTTCGGCGCCGGCGAAGGCTTCGATGCCGTCGTGGAGGGCTTTACAATAACCCGCGGCAACCCGGGCATCGTGTGCTTTTTCTCGTCCACCCCGACAATCGCGAACAACATCATCATCGACAACACGGCCGTCGGCGAGAGCGGCGCGGGAATATCATGCTTCTCCGCTTCGCCGATAATCACCGGCAACGTCATCACCGGCAACGAGGCAGGACTGTTCGGGGGCGGCATCTACTGCCGGTCGGTGTCCTCACCCACGATCACGAACAACGTGATCGCGGACAATGAAGCCGCTGACAAGGGCGGCGGCATAGCCATTCACTGGACTTCGTCTCCGCCGATGGCCAACAACACAATCACCGGCAACAGAGCGAGCGTCGGCGGCGGCATATATGTAGTCGATCTGTCTGCGCCATCACTGATCAACAGCATCGTGTGGGGCAACTCGGCCGCTCAGGGCGCCCAGATCGCCCTCGCGGCGGGTTCACGGCATGGATCATCGCTGTCGGTCAGCTATTGCGACGTCGAGGGCGGGCAGGCCGACGCGGCCGCGCCAATCGGCAGCACGCTCGTGTGGGGGCCGGGCAACATCGACCTCGATCCGCTTTTTGCCGATGCAGACGGCGGCGATTATCACCTGAAATCCCGATATGGCCGATGGGATTCATACGCCAACACCGGTGCGGGCGCGTGGGCGTTCGACGGCGTTGCCAGCCCATGCATCGATGCCGGCGACCC
>JABMSA010000474.1 GCA_013202185.1 Planctomycetota bacterium | reverse complement strand
TGGTATACTGTACTTGTACAGCGGATGGCAATGCATCGAGGAGCGCGAAGACGACGGCGGCACATGGGAAGCCCGACGACAGTACGTTTACAGCGGCACCTACATCGACGAGCTATTGATCTTTGACAAAGACACTGATGACGACGGCGTCTGCGACGACGAGCGCTACTACTACTGCCAGCAAGCCAACTACAACGTGGTGGCCATGGCCAAGGACAACGGGAACGGCACAGCGACCGTCACCGTGGAGGGCGGCCAATCCGCCTCCGGCAACGTGCTCCTCTTCCAAGGCCGCCGCTGGGCTTCGGAAGCCGGCTTGTATTACTTCCGCAACCGGGATCATGATCCCGAGTTGGGGAGGTTCCTGCAGAGAGATGCGCTTGGCTATGTGGACGGCATGTCCTTGTACCAGTATGAGTCGGGCAATCCCGTAATTGCAACCGATCCAATGGGTGGATGTGTCCAACGTCGGACCACCGTGCCGGTTGCGCCTACTGGCAATTGTGAGGTAGGATATTTCACCAAAAGTATGCAACCCCTGACCGACTGTGGCGGAGCCCTATGGCACGTGACTTGGGATATCGCGCCCACGCAACCTAGTTTCAGGGGACACATAGTGCAGAAGGTTACCAGGAAATATGACTATTGCTGGTGTTGCGATGACACGTCTGCGTTAGATGCTGGTGACGTTTGGAGGAACGAAATAAAGCATTTTAGTGAAGTGTTTGATGTCGAATGGGTAGACAGACATGGTGTTTCTGGTGACGAGTGGCGAACGGTAGACAGAGGCCGTGAGAAAGGAGGAGAGAAAACTTACGGCTGGATTACATGGGAGGGAGAGGCCAAAGGCCTCGTAGGGTGGAAAGAAGAGGGCTCCGGTTTCGCAAGAGGCACAGTGCCGGCCGCTGGGGACAGCCACCTACGGTTCCGGCCTGTAACCTGTGGCCCGTTGCCTTTTGGTTGCGGCTTGTCCGCGTTGAGGATGCACAAGTGGAGGAAAGGTTTCTAACCAACCCTTCGGTATTAGAAAGGAGATGATCAGGAATATGAAACACATGCGTGAACATTGTCGGATCATGTGCGATCTACTGTCAGTCGCCCTTTGCCTGCTTCTCTTTGGCTGCTCCGCTGTCATGAAGAGGTCTGTTTTGCAGAACAGTGACGCAAAGGCAGTTTTGGCCGAACTTGAGGCAATGCCAGATTGGTCGTCATTGCGTGCCAAGAAGCAAACGCGAAAGCAGCGTAGAATTGAGCAATCAGTGAAAAGGATAGCCGAACATAATCTTGGCGATATTCGAGCTGCGATGGAGTGCTATATTGGAGTCTCCAAAGAGGATCCGTTGTCGGTGGATGGCAAGTTACTGATCCTGAACAGATACGTGTTTGATGTGCCGACAACTGTGCGTCGCGATAGCTCGCATTTTGCACATGTGATCACCGGGTGGTGGTCCCAGCCGATGTCTTGCGATCCCTACGATCCCCAGGATTCGGATGAAATATCTTCCCTCTGGCCTTGGAGCAAGAACGAGAAGGGGGAACTGCGCCTAACCGGCAGAGCGAACGACGGAGGAATCGCGATTCACAGGGGGCCGCGTATTGGTGTACTGGGGGATTTCGACTACTACCGTGAACACTTCGGCAGGCGCGAGTTTCCCGCCGACCAGAAGGCCCAGGAATGATTGCAGGCCCACCGTGAATGTGAGTTCGGTCCCCTCAGGAACCGGAAATCCGGACTCAACAGAACACTTGGAATGCTCAGATGAAATCAGCTTCAGGACACCAACGTCTTGCATCCATCATGTTCGGGCTGACGGCCGGCATCGGCGTGCTCTTGTTGGGCAATGGCAACCAGGAGATCGTGGCTTGGCCCGCTGCAATCTGGGTTGCTTTGCTGTTCTGGCCGGGAACGCTACGTGGTGACGTGAAGAAGACTCGCGAGAGCCAGGGGAGTGGCCGACGTCTGCTTTCCCGTTACGGTCTTCTCGCGACTGCACTGATGCTTCTGGGTGTTGAGCTTGTTCTGGTAGGCGTGACAATCGCAGCCAAACCGAAGAGCGGCAAAAGCGATGTCCTGGACCGAATGGCCCACGCGGAGAATCTCGTCCGCGAGAGCAGGCCCCGCACCGACCGCAGCATAAAGACGCCCGGCGTCCGCAGGGAGTTCCCCCTGGCTAACGCCACGCTGCGCGAGATAAGGGAAATGCGACCGAGCCGTCCGTCTCCGCCCAAGCATCTCGACTGGATGCTGGAAACGGCGAAGTCATACCGCGCACAGGGCTATGCCACCTCGTGCTGGCTTGACTGCGGCTTCTTTGAGACGGCATGCTGGCTGCGCGGCTATGAGCAGACCGCCATAGATCTGATCGCCGAGCCGGATATAGTTCGCGCCCTGTGCGACGTCTGGTTGGAAGAAAAACTTCATAGAATCGAAGTCACGGCCCGGCCATTGGCGCCATACATTGACCTGTTCTGCTTCGGCGACGATCTGGCCATCCAGACGGACCTCTTCATGTCGCCGGGGACGTTCCGCGACGTGCTCAGGCCATACTACGTGGCGCAATACGGGCGACTCCACGAGGTGGCACCCGACTCCTATATCCACCACCACTCATGCGGCGCCGTTTCCAAGCTCATCGAGGATTTCATCGACATCGGCATCGACGTCCTGAATCCAATTCAGCCAAACGCCGCCGGCCGGCTGTGCTACCACGGTGGAATCGATCTCCAATGGCTGCTTCCTTTTGGGAGCCCGGAGGAAGTGGCGGCGGAAACGGAAGAGCGCATGGCGATCCTGTGTGACGGCGGGGGCTACATATGCGCCGCAGCGCACTCGCTGCCGGATGACGTGCCGGCGGCCAATATCATCGCTCTGTTCTCGGCGCGAAGGCCGGGGGGCGGCACCCGATAAGCACAGTGAAATCTCGATCATACGGCAGCCCGTGATGAAACAAACCGGAAAGGAAACATGATGACCGACAACATTCTCGAGTTCGATAATGGATTCACACTGCAAGTCGCCCTCGATGGCGAGCGATTCATGGGAATCGGCGAAGTGACATTCCAAGGCACCCCGCTCCGGAGCCCGCAGTTGCCGTGGACGTTTTACGCCGAATCCGACACCGGTGTGCAATTTGACGAGTTTGTGCTCGACGCGGTCAAGCAAGACGGCTGCGGCGTGACGATCACGGTCACAGCCGCCGGGCGCTGCATGCCGCGAAACCAGCAGGCCGACTCCATGGGCGACTCGCGGATCAAACCTCGCCGACTGAAGAAGCCCACGGCAACCTTCCGATGGAGCTTCAGGCCGATCACCGAAGCCGTTTTTGAAAACATGTGGACCGGCCTGGCAATGCGGATCGAGGCGGACTGCCCCGGCCATCCCATCCACTGGCTCATCGAAGACACAACCTGGGAGATCGGCGGCGAAGCCGCGGGCTGCACACTGATCCAGCAGGATGTGTCGGCGATCAACTCCGACCAGGAAGTCGAGGCCGACAGCGTTTTCAGCACCATCGAGAAATTCGTGACTGAAACAACCGAGGGCTCGACCGAATCGTGCCCGCTGGACATGCTCCCCCGCGCCGCAGGGGCCGCGATCTGCGATTTCCAGGCGAAAGGCGACCTCGCCATGTGCCTGTTCGCCGAGCGCCCCTCGCTGACCCGCGCCCGGCTCGACAAATTCGCCGACGAGAACGTCATCCACTATACCGACCGGCCGTTCTTCCCCCTCACAGAGGCGGCCAGGCCGCCCGAGCGCAAACTGCTGGTGTATCGCCATCCCCGGCCACTGAAGAAGCACGAACGCCGCAACCTGTGGCTGGACTGTTTTGCCGAGGTGCGCCGCCGCATTCGCGCCGGCTACGACTTCAAGCCCGAAGTGCCGATGCCGATTGTCCACTTGCACCTGTGGGACGGCGAATACAAGCGGCTGGGCAAAACCTGGCACGAGGCGATGATAAAGGCACTCCCGACGTTCGCGAAGCTCGGTTTCAAAGCCATTTACACCCATGGTGTTTGGGAAGGCGTGACCGGCGACCCGAACGAGCTGCCGGGGAACATCTGCACGCCCTACGCCTTTCGCTACGACGACCGGTTCGGCGGCAACGAGGGAATGAAACGCCTGATAGACGCCGCCCATGCGCTGGGGATGGAAGTCTTTCAGTGGGCCGGGTTCCAGTTCTCAAAATTCTCTCCCGTGTGGAAGGAACATCCCGAGTGGCTCCTCCGTGAGCAAAACGGCGATCCGTGGGACGGCGGCTACCAGATCCTTCAGTGCGGGCGCATGCGCACCGGATTCCGCGAGCACATCCTCGAACAGCTCAAGAAAGTCAAAGACGACACCGGCCTCGACAACCTCTTTTACGATTCGTATCAGAACCTCGGCCTGACTTGCGTCGACTGGCAGGCGCCCGACAAGGCCCCGCAGGCCGACGAGATATGGACGCTGCAGTCCGAATTGCAGAAATACGGCTTCAAGTTCCGCTGTGAGGTCGTGACCATCTTCGGCGTGTCGCAAGTCGGGATCTACAGCTTCAAGGGCGACAGCTTCCGCCGACGCCTGTGGGAAGACACCGTCCGCAACGACGAGGCATTTGCCCAGTTCGATACCAGCCCCGCTTTCCACAGCGACCCGGTATTCACTGAAGACCGGGTGAGCCCCCGGCTCTACTTCTGGCTGGCCGGTCACCGGGCAATCCCCGGGATGGGCGCCGACCCCTGGCACGGGCAGGAAGTGCCCGGCGGCGACCTCGCCGAAGAATACGGACGCGTGAACCACCTCTACAACGCCGCACTGCCCCACATGCACCGACTGCGTGTGACCGAAGGCGGCAAGTACGCCCTCTGGCTGAACGAAGACGACCAGCCGGCCGTCATCTGGGCCTTCGAGGACGCCGAAATGGAATACGCCGGAAAAGTGAAGGATGTGGAAACGGACGCGCGGTTCCAGGCCGAAGGCCAACTGCGGCTCGAGGCCGGGCACGTGTATCGGCTGGGTTAGCGCGCGGGTACGGGATAGCCGGGCGGCTGAGGTCAACGCGGGCGCCGCTCCTCCCATTTGCGGGGAGAGTCCGGCAGCAGCCCGAACGTGTCCATGGCAAAGTTTTCAGACCCGAGTTCGAGCGCCGGCGACCCGGATCTTACCCGGTAGTCACGATCTTCCGGCGCCGTGAACAGCGGATCGGCAAATACGGAGTGTTTGTCATACCCCATCGCGCGCCATTCCGCCAGTGTCAACGCGCCAGTCGGTGCGCCGGTCCGTTCGCCCAGGGGCCCACTGCTCCCGTCGTTAACGAAGGCCACAAACTCACCGGTATCGCTCCACGATCCGCCGAGCGTCGTCCCGTGCCCGGTCTCCTGTTTGATGCGGCCCAGGCCTCTTTGTACTCAGTAAGCGCCGTAGCGGAGTGCTGATTCGAACATAGCCACGACGTTCTCTATCGGGGTGTCATCGAACAAGCCGTGACCGCCGCCCAGAATGTATCCCCCGCCCGGAGCAAAGATGTCCAGGCAGCGTCTCACCTCCTCGCGCACCTGCAGCGGAGTGCCCGAGCGGACAACCGTCAAGGTGTTTACGCCCCCTATGAACGCCAGCCGGTCACCTAACTCGCGCTTGAGCGCAGCCTGGTCGTTCCCCGCCACATAACCCGGCACCGAGTCCCACAGGTCCACGCCGATTTCGATCAGGTCTTCGAGCACTGGGCGGCAGCATCCGCAGCAGTGGAACCATATTTTCAGCCCGTGCTTCTTGGCAACCGCGAAGACGCGCCTGAGCTGAGGCTTGTGGAATTCGCACCAGATCTCGGGTGCGCAGTGCATCCTGTCGTTGCCGCCGACCTCGTCCCCGCAGCGGAAAATGTCGAACTCCCCCTCAGCGGCCGACAGCCAGCGCTCGTTCCAGTCGACAAAGAAATCGCCCATCCGCTCCATGTACGCATGCGTGAGCGCCGGGTTGACCAGCGGGTCCATCATCGTCTGCGCATAGCCGCGCATGTTGATGGTGTGGTAGATGCCGCAGCCACCCTCGCCGCCCACCGTCGGGATCCCCAGTTCCTTGATCCTCAAGCATCTTTCCTTGACATCATCGTAAGTGAACCAATCCGCCGAGGGCCACCGGTAACGATCCAGGTCGGCCGCTGTCTGGGCGAATCCCAATGGCAGGTTGCGCTGATGGAAGTCGATCCCCCAGAAATCGCATTTCGTGCCGTCTGCCAGCGTCGAGGGCTCCGGACCGACATACGTGGGAAAGACGTACGACTCGACATTTACCGAGAAACCGTCGATCCCGATAGCGCGGAAAAGCCCAAGACGATCCTCGACCCCGAAGTGGTCCATCAGCATCTGTGCGAGGTCGCCATGTGCCTCGAAGCCTATGGGCACCCGGTCGGGCTCCCGGTGCGCCAGCGTCGTCAAGATACGTTCACGTGAAGTCATCGCATGTTTTCCTCAAGATCCGTCAGGGGCTCGGTCGCGGGGCCTTGTTTCTTTCATTCACAATTCTACCAGAATCCTGATCTATGATCCGGATCGGTTTTCGAGGGCGCGGTCGTTGTTTTGTAATGGGCTTTTTCTCCTTGGTCAGTTACATACTAACACAAACCGGGGGAAAGTGCAATTGTGTCTGGAGCATGAAACCGGAGCCAACCACGGAGGGCACGGAGAGAAGAGAGACCGGAGCTACCCACTCCGAAAGCCCAAGAGTTTGCCTGCCTCGGAAGGCAGGCAGACGAGCGAAGGCGCTCGTCGGGATAAATCGCTCAATGACAATCGTCTTGGACGGTGGGACGAGCATTATTGGCAGAGAACTTTTTGCAAAAAGTTTCCCTCCCACAACATGATCTTTACATCCATCCCATCGACCCACAGACCCACAGAAAACGCGCGTGCGTACGGTAGGGGCGGGCTTCGCAGCTCGGCCGTCCCCGTCTCGGGGGCGGACGAGACTTTGAACGGACTTCCGGGTCCGCAAACGGACTTCCGAGTACGCGGAATCCTGCCCGCCCTCCGGACCGTACCGCCTGCCCACCGACCCACCCGGCCCGGCCGCCGGAAAAAACCCTTGACATTCATGGCCGCTTCGTGGCAAAATAGAGTACGTGAGCGCACGCGTTCCGGCAGCGTACATTCGGAGCCGCGCAAGAACTGTCGGACATAAGGATGTGACGATGGCGATGGTCGACCACCTATCTTGTTAGTTACCATTCCCGTCATTTCCGGCACATGCCATGTGGTGGGTGTGCGGCATACAAAGGA
>JABMSA010000473.1 GCA_013202185.1 Planctomycetota bacterium | reverse complement strand
ATTCGCTGGACTGCCACAGCCATCTGGGCTGGTACAAGGAACACCCGGAGTGGGGGCGGATCTCCTGGGATGGCATCGCCCCATGCGCGACGAAATACATGAAAGAGCCGCATCCCAGAGCGAAGGTGGCGAGTGTTTACATGGATGACCCGGAGGCGTCGAGGTTCATCGCAGACACCATCGGGGGACTGTTGAAGGAGCACGGCGCGGACTGCTACCGGGAGGACACGTCCATGCCCTGCGGGCACCCGGACGAACCGGGCCGCGACGGCATCGGCGAGATGAAGGCGGTCGAGAACTACTACGCCTTCTGGGATTCGCTGAGAGCACAGAACCCGGGCCTGATCATCGACAACTGCGGCGGTGGCGGAACGCACATCGACCTGGAGACCGTCGCGCGCAGCTACGTGTTTCACCGCTCGGACTACAACTGCTACCCCGACGCGGACCCGATCGGCTCGCAGGTGGGCAACTACGGTCTGGGGCACTTCGTGCCGCTGCCGTGCGGCGGCGTGGGCGGCGCGGGGGACACCTACGCCTTCCGCAGCAGCCTGAACGGCGGCAAGGCATTCAGCTTCGAACTGAGATTTGACAAAGCCGGCAACGCCCTCATCGGTGAGCTGGAGGGGTACCCCTTCGATTGGCACCGCAGGATGCTGGAAGATTACCAGCGCGTGAAGCCCTGCCTGTGGGGCGACTTCTATCCGCTGACGGAATGCGACACCGCGACCGACCGCGTGCTGGCCTACCAGCTCGACCGGCCCGACCTCGCCCGCGGCGTGATCTTTGCCTTCCGAAGGCCCGACTGCGAAACCGGGTCCTTCCGCGTGACGCCAGAGATCGAGAAGGGCGTGCGATACGTATTCGAGGACATCGAGGGCGGCACTCCCGCGTACGTGACGGGTGGTGAAGCGTTCGAGATCGCCATCGCCGAAAAGCGCGGCAGCCGGCTGATCCTTTACCGAAAAGAGGGGGGGCAAATGGAGAGAAATGCATGAGCGACAGTTCTGACCTGTTCAGGATTCCTGGCCACATTCAAACGCGTTGGGCGAGTCCCGACAACTGGCAAGGCGAAAAAGGCGGGGGCTGCCGTGGCGAACCTGATCCCGACTTGGCGGCGGCCTTTTCTCGTGGGTATGACAGGCCGTACCGTGGCAATGATGGCCGCAAACGGAGCCCTCTTTTCTACCTGAGGCCCGGCGAGAGCCGCACGCTGGCCGAAGTGCAAGGGGCTAGCGGCATGGTTCGGCGGATTTGGATGACCATCATCAACCGGTCGCCGGAGATGTTGCGCGGACTGCGGATCGATATGTACTGGGACGGCGCCGCGACACCAGCGGTGAGTTCCCCCCTGGGCGACTTTTTCGGTCACGGCCTCGGGCGCATGGCCACCTTCGAAAACGCTCTCTTCTCCAGTCCGGAAGGGCGGAGCTTCACGTGCTTCATCCCCATGCCGTTCCGGACCGGCATGAAGATCGTACTCACAAACGAACTGCCCCCGGACCATGCCGCGCATCAGGATCAGAGCCAGTTTATCCTGCAACCGGGCGTGAAGGATCAGGCCTACTTCGACGTGGACTATACGCTGGGAGATCGGCATGATGCCGACACGGCCTACTTCCATGCCCATTGGCGGCGGGAATGCCCCACCACGCTCAGGCGCGATTACGAGTTCCTGCCAAAAGTCACCGGCCGCGGCCGTTTCCTGGGCGTCAATGTCGGGGTAATTCCGGACGACAAGACCTACTTCAAGAACTGGTGGGGAGAAGGCGTGGCCAAGATCTACCTCGACGGCGATACCGACCATCCCACGCTGTGCGGCACCGGCACGGAGGACTACATCGGCACCGGATGGGGGCAGGGCCAGTACGCGCATGCCTATCACGGATGCCCCGTGGCGGTCGAAGGCGCCTACTGCTTTTACCGCCTGCACATCCCGGATCCGGTATGGTTTCAGCAAGATATTCGTGTCACCATGCAGCAGATCGGCGGCATGGGGCCGGAAAACCTGCTGCCTTACATCCAAGCCGGCCGCGAGCTCTTCTGGGGTGAGCAGCGGCTCGACTTTGAAGCCAAACTCAAGGACGCCGCCGCGGGTGTGCCGTTGGGGGGACTGTCCCTCTTTGAACGCCAGGATGACTGGTCGAGCTGTGCGTACTTCTATCTCGACCGGCCCGAAAATGACTTGCCACCTTTGGCCGGCTTATCGCTGAGGCTAGCCGACGCCACGCCCGAGAAGGGCAACGATCAACTTTTTCAACAGGAAAACGAACCATGATGAGCAAAACACAGAGAGTTCTATCAACAATAGCCGGAACCCGCGCGCGAGAACGCAACAGGAAGGAGGCCGAGCATGAAGATCAAGACCATCATCGCGAGTGAAGTAGCCGCCCTGGACAGCGACGTGCGCACGGGGGGCGGGACGGACGCGACCGAGGCGCTGCAGGCCGCGCTGGACGAGGCGCTCGCGTGCGGCGGCGTGCGGCTGATCATGGACGGCGCGGCGCTCGTCCGCTCGCTCCACGTCCATTCCAACACGACGATCGAGTGCCTGACATCGGACTGCGGCTTCTTCCAGAAGGCGCAGACGAACCGCTCGATCGTCAGCAACGCCAACTGGGACCGCTACGGTCTCAAGGACCGCAACATCGCGCTCATCGGCGGCACCTACAACCAGGACTGCCGCAACCAGGCCCACGATGTGCCCAGGGAGGACGACGCGCCGAACCGGTTGCCGACCCAGGATCCGCAGAACGACCGGAAGTGGAGCCTCGGCGACAACCGGTGGGTGTTCGGCATGGAGTTCTACGGCGTGGAGAACCTGCTCTTCCGCGACGTGATCGTGCGCGACTTCCGCACATTCGCCCTGACCGTCGGCGGGTTCCGCAACGTCCTCTGCGAGAACGTGTGGTTCGATCTGCCCAACCGCATGCACGCGCAGAACCAGGACGGGTTCCACTTCTGGGGGCCCGGCCGCTTCCTCACCGTCCGCAACGTCGGCGGCCGCGTAGGCGACGACTTCATGAACATCGGTCCCGACGAGGTGGACGAGACCTCCTCGATCGAGGATGTGCTCGTGGACGGCGTTTTGCTCGACGACGCCGACCAAGGCATCCGCATGCTGACCACCGGCACCGGGCGCCTCGACCGGGTCACGGTCCGGAACGTCAGCGGCACCTATCGCAGTTTCGGCTTTTATCTCAACCCCTGGTTTCCCAAGGCGACCTACGGCAACTTCGGGAATATCTTCTTCGAGAACATCGACTTGCGCCAGACCGCGCCCAACTATGACTACCGACCGCCCATGCTCTTCAACATCGGCGGCAACGTCGAGTGCATGACCTTCAAGAACATCCGCCATCACAACCCGTGCGACAGCCGTACGCTGTTCGAGATCGGCGTGCCGTTCTACAAAACCGACGCCGTGCTGCCCGACGACAACAAGCCGCGGATGAAGACGATTATTGTGGACGGCCTGACCGTCATCGAGGAGTTCGAGGCCGCGGCGGGGACCGAGTACATCCAGGTGCACGGGGAGGTGGAGCGGCTGATGGTGAGCAACGCCGCCGTACTGCGTGCGCCGGGCCTCGAGCCCGCCGGAACCCTGCTGGCCATGAAGGAACACGGCAAGATCGGGACGCTGCACTTGAGCCATGTTCATGTCGAGGGCCTGGAGACGCTGGTGGCCAACGAGGAACGGGTCGCCCGCACCTTGAGCCATCAGGTGGAAACGGGGGCAAGACCATGAATTATGCGGACATCGTGACTGAAGCTTATGAAAAATCATGCAAATCACATCCACGGTGACCGCGACGAAGTGGTGCCGATCGGAAGGAACTCAGGCGAATTAGCCCAGCGGTATCAAGAACTGGGTGGAGAGATTACACTTAATGTGGTCAAGGGCGGAGGACACGATCATTGGGCTGGCTGGTTCCAATGCCAGGAACTTGTCGATTTCGCAATCTCTCATGCATGCAGAGACAGACCGAACAAGCCGGATGCAAGCGACTTTGGCAATCCAACCTGCGCCGGTCATCTGATGGACGAGGGGCTGTGTTTATGAGTGAATCCATGATCATGTACGATGTCGTGGTTGCCGGAGGTGGCCCTGCCGGGATAGGGGCGGCAATCGGAGCTGGCAGGTCTGGAAAAACAGTCGCCATCATCGAACGTCATCCCTACGTTGGTGGCATGGGAACAGCGGCGCTAGTCAACAACTTTTGCAATGCCCACAAAGGCCACGGAAACCGCATGCTCATCGGCGGAGTTTTCCAGCAATTGCGCCAGCGTTTGATCGACAGAAAAGCAATATATGGGGTTTATCCATGGTGCTGGATGGAATCGTACGATCCGAAGGTTTTTATAGAAGAAGCCAACGCCATGATGAAACTCTGGAACATCACTCCTTATTTAGGCCAGAAATGGGGACAGGCCCTGTTTTCATGCCTTGCCACTTCCCTTGTTGCGCGGGCGGCCGCGGGAAAGCGCGTGCAGGCGCCGTCCAAGGACCGTCTCCAGTTTGCTGATGAATCTGTCGCTGCCCAGCGGGCGGCCGCGATGCGTCTTCGCACGGATCTCGGAGAGAAACGCCTTGCCCTCGGGCACCGACAGCTTCGCGCGCCAGTCGCCGGGAGAATGCCCCCGCCGCCACGATGCAAGGTCGAGCAGGCCGGTGACGACTGGGGCATGAACCAGCCGTTGATCGTCGCCGACGGGCTGATCTTCGCGCTCACCAAGCGCGGTGACCTGGTGCTGATCGAGTCCAACCAGACCGGCTACAAGGAATTGGGCCGCGTGGCAGGGCGTTGCCGCCGCCGCGACCAGCATCCACCACATTACCAGCTTGTTTTTCATAACCTTGCTCCTGTTGTGGTTCATGACTGCTCAGATGCCCGTCCGCTGGCCATCTCATCTTCCTGGCCGGCTACTCGACCGAAGCCGGTTCACGGATGGTTGATAACCTTGACGGCGAGATACGGCACGAGGTCGAGGTCGTCCTCGTCTTGTGACGCATACACGTTTTCGATCTCGGGGTGCATGTCAAGACGCTCGAGTTCCAGGAATTTCTTCTGGCCCGGCTTCCATTTAGCAACCGGAGTGAGCTTGTTATCCTTGATCACGAAGTCCACCACAATGATATCACGATTGGCGTAGGTGCCGGCGTCGATCTTGTCAACGCTCATGCGGACATAGGTGATGGCATCCTTGTATGGCTTGATCTCGGTGAAGGTCGGCACGCGCGACACTTTCGTGATGGTCGCCATGACCGCGAGCCGTTCCTTCTCCACGTTCACGCTCCCGGGCAGCTCATATTTCCTGGCGAGCGCCTCCGCCCTCGCCAGCGCCTTGGTGTTCGGATGGTTCTTGCACATCTCCTCGAGCTTCTTGGCCATTTCACCCAAGGCGCCCTTGTGTCGCTCGAAGAACGCGGGATCGTTGTAGGACCGCCGCGCCCCCTTGACGTCAGGCATCTCATATTCGATGCGCTGCAGCAGGCGATAGTCGCGGGCTGCCTTATAT
>JABMSA010000472.1 GCA_013202185.1 Planctomycetota bacterium | reverse complement strand
CTCCAGTTCCGTGTGTTCCGTGGGCCTTACTTCTGCACATCCCATTGGTGGTAACGGTAGCTTTGACTCACAATTAGAGCGGTCCGACTTTAAGAGGCGTGGGAACGCCTTGTGATGGTCATGGACATTTAGCCGCCTGAAGAACGAAGGGTTGCTTTCGGGCGGCGGTCGATACGCGGTTGTTAACCCAAAGAGGGTTGTCAAACAGAGATTCTGAGAGTTGTGGCGAGATTCTGCGGGGTGCGGCCGCGACCGTGATGGTTGCGTTCGAGGTATAGAGAGCGTCTCTCGAACCAGAGAATCTTGCCGTCTTGGCAACAGCTCGCGTAACTCGTTGATCACAACAAGTTACGAGGCAGCCCCGAGAACTCTCGCTCTCTGGGCCCTATGTTAACAGATTGGAGCCAAAAGTTCCATCCTTTTTCTTTGGCTCCCCAAGTGATACCAGTTGCGAACCTTAGCTAAGATGTGTAAGTGGTTGGCAGGTAAGGGGATACGGATAGTGTCAGAAAATGTGGTATAGGAGTGACGGGGCAGATGAAAGCGAAGCTGTTAACCAGAGGGTCCTTCCCGGCAAAGTTGAGGCGGGTCCATAATACATTACGCAGTGTCGGAAAAGCGCCACGCCCAAGGCGTTTTCAGGGGTCATGCGACGGATACGTCTGGACAGTCTAATTGTGCTCGTACTGGCCATTGGCAAGCCTCTGAACGATGACGATTGGTTCCACAGTGGAGACTATAGCAGAAACGAGCACAGAAGTCATGGATTGTATTCCTGACAATCACTGCGTATAAACGGCTCAATCTCATGCCATTGGCGAATACCGCCCAATTTGCGGCCATTGCTGACTGTCACTGGTTCTTGCGCTCGCGTGCGGCGAGTCATTCCGGCCGGTAGGTGGCAGTGACCGTCACGTCTGATGCCGGCATGATCAGGATTGCCGACGGGTTGGTGGGATCATTGATGGCAGCGTTTCCGTCGACGACCCACTCATCGAAGACATAGCCAGGCGGCGACATGTTTGCGGTGATGGACGCCCGCGTATTGACCACATACGGACCGCTCCCCGCACCGGCATTCACCGTGAGCGTATAGGCGGTTTCGTTGCTCCAGGTGTGCACGCGCACCCAGTCGACACGAAGCTCGAACGGAGCATCTTTCGGGGAAAGGGGGCCTCCCCACCGTCCGCCCAGGGCCTGGTTGAGAATCATCTTCTTTCTGTCGGGATGGCGGAAAGGATTCGAGCCGTTCGGGCCTGTGTTATTCGCGTCGTCCACGAGGTAATGAAGCATCAACGTTCCGTCGAGATACAGATCGATCTTCTCCGAATCCCAGTCCATAGTCCACACGTGGAATGCCGTCGCCCAGCGGTTGCCTCCCAGCGAGTTGATGCTCCTTTTGTGTACATTCCACTTCTGGGCGGCATCCATTATGTTGAAAAGGGTATGGCGCGTGTAATACTCCATCATGTCGATCTCACCTTCGGCCGGATGACCGCCTCCGCCGGGATTGCTGAAGATCCACCAGGCGGGCCAGCTTCCGGACCTGATGTCGATCTTCCCCCGCATCTCGTATCTGCCATAGGTAAGAATGACATTGTTCTCGGTGGAGCGGCTGGCTGAGGTGTACTCGTGGCCGTTCCAGTTGTCGTGCAGCCCTTGGATCAGGAGGTTGCCGTTATCGATCCTGGAGTTTTCCTTTCGTTTCGTATAGCATTGTGCCTCGCTGTTGCGGACGTAGCCGGTCTCGTAGTCCCAGATGGATTCGTCAACCTCGGGGCCGTTGAATTCGTCGCCCCAGGAAAGCCGCCAGCCGCCGGTCAGCTTATTCGCCGTTGGTTTCATTGGCATTATCCTTATGAATGTGGCTGTGGTCACCGGGCTTGCATCCCGGTTTGGGGCAAATGCACGCGCCAGGACCGTGGTGGATTCTGTCATCTTCACAGGCGTGGAATACAGCGGCGACTTCTCGCTCGGCGGGGAGCCATCGGTGGTGTAATGGATGGTTGCACCCTCAGTCGGCGTGGCCATCTCCACCGTCACAGAATCACGGAACCAGTAGGTGCGGTTCTCGAAGGTAGGCACAATGACCACAGGCCCTGTGGGCAGAAGTTTACATGTCTCCTGCAGACGGTACTTGCTGCGAAGGTAGGAGAAAACCTTGCCCCGATCAGCTTCTGAAAGCTCAGTGTTGAACGTGATGATCTCGGCGATGTTCCCCTTGAAGCACTCTCTGGCTCCTGCGGCTCCTATCTGGAGTTTCTTGCCGCCGTTCATCGCCTGCGTGCTTATGAACGGGTTCGGCACGGTTGGCGATGCCATCCCGTTGGCGAACACAGAGACCTTCAGCCGGCAACTCCATGCATTCCATGAGCTGTTGTTCTTGCCTTCGGTCGACGAATAGGCGAACACATAGAACTTGCCCGCGCTGATGGCCAGGTCGCTGGATTGTTCGGTAGCGTACGGCGGCTCATATGCGGTTTCCGGGTTGGCCATGCTGATGCCGCCGGCCATACCCGGTCTGCCGTTGAAGTTCAGCCCCAGGGCCAGCCCCGCATCTCCGCCGTCGGAGACGAGTGCCTGTCCTACAGACACGCGCCTGTTGTTCCGCATCACGGGCTTCTGATTCACCTCATCGTACGACGCGACCACGAACACGGTGAACCCGTTCGCGCTCCAGTTGTTGCCCTCGTCGATGAGGGTCGTTTGCCTGCCATCGAACCGAAGGATTGGCTTGCCGTTGATCGCATTGGCCAGCACCCTGGGCGGGTAAGGTCCTGGCACAATGTTTCGTCCCTTTCCAGAGCAGTCGCTCAACGTCGTCAAGACGTTCTTGTCGCCTTTGGTCACGTTGTCGGCACGATACCACGCCGACAGCACCGGGATTTGGGGGATATCATCCTGGCGTGAAGCCTGCGAAGCAACAAGAGCTTGCTGGCCATCGGACGCACGGCAGGCCGTCAAGCCAATAACCATACACACAAACACGTCTCTCAACACAGGCGTTACCTCCTTGGCATACTTGTTTGGGCGTGGTGCCTTCTGGAAGCGGCTCGCCCACTACTTCAGGGGCGTCCTGTCGAACGTCACGGTTCCCCACGTTGCCGGCAACAGTGCCGAAGACCCGGGGCGGTCAACCACGGCCGCTTCGCTCTGCCCGGCCCAGTGTGCGGCGCGGGTGCGGACCCTTCCGCCGGCGTCGGCGAAGCCGACCGACGCGTCGAAGCCGGCTATCGGATTCCGGCGCGGGTCGAGAGCAATCGATTTCAGGGGCACCGCGGCCTCGAGCGTGTAGCCGTCGGGGCCGATCTGGTACTTGAATTGAAGGCCCGGCACCGGCGAGATGTCGGCAAATTTCCGCGTGGCCGCGGGTGAGCTGATCGTCTGCGGGTTCTTGCCGTCTTTGCTGACCGGCCGAAACGCCATCTGGTAGTCGGTGGGCGGGCCGCCCGTGATGCGGGCGAGGATCACGCGAACGTCGCCCTCGGCGTTCTTGTCGCGGTTAGGCCTCGACCAGTCCCGCCCGATGCAGAAATCGACGTAGCTGCCGCTTCCGAAGGGGCACAATGGCAGTTCGGTGCCGGCGTTGCGGAGCCCGTTGCGCTCCTTCACGTCATACGCGAAGTAGAGGTACTCGGCGTCGAACACCATCCTGACGGTCGCCGCGGGTTTCCCGTCGAGCAGGATTTCAGCTTCCGCCACGCCTGCCCAGTCGTCGAGCCGGCCATCGACCGCGATCGTGCGCGTGTTCACCATTGTGCGCTGGTTGTCTTGCTCGCAGATGGCGCGTGCGACATACACCGGCTTCTTCCCGGGGGGCGGGCCGTCGGGGTCCCACGGACGGGCGGCGGCTGCGATCTCCGGCGTGATAATCACGATGCCGCCGTCCACCTCCCGCAGCTTCGGCAAGATGACCTCGTGCACGCTGACGCCGTGATCGCCGGCGCAGGCATAGACCTTGCCGTCGATTTTGTAGACCCAGGCGCCCACCAGTTCTATGAAGATGCTGTTCGCGTCGTGGATGCGTTCGGTGGGGTCGTTATACACCTTGCCCACGTACAGCCCGGTGTCGGTCCATATCCATGTCTGTGAGATGGTATCGGGCACGAAGACGAAGCCATCGATATTGGCGCAGATTTCGCGGGGGAAGTACATTTCCCCGGGCTTGGCCTTGCCGGGTGCGCGACGGCCGAGCTTCAGCCACGCGGGGGTGCCGGTCTTGGCGTCGGACCTCAGGGGCGTCCGGCGCCAGTTGCGGCTCGCCCACCAGCCGTCGCCGTCGATGCCGCCGAGCTTGATGGGGACGGGCGCCACGGGTTCCGCGAAGGCGAAGATCGAGTCGCCGGAGAAATCCAGCCCCGTCAGGAAAGCGCCGAGCACGGGATTCTTCCAACCATCGCCCCCTGCGAAACGGGGCACGGCGAGCGTTACCTCCTCCCGGAGGTCGGCCCAGTTGTACACGGGCACGCCGGAAGCCAACACTTCGCGCGCGGGCAGCCGTCGCACGTGCCACTTCAGCGGCTTTCCATTCTCCGGGCACATCAACAGGATGCTCAGATCCTTCTGGAGTTGCCACGAGAACAGCCGACTGCACTTCTCCATCAGCGGATGCCCTTCGGTGAACGCACACTCGTCAATGGCCATCGTGCCGTCGGCGTTGAGGTCGGACCATGGTACGTACCTGGGTTGTACAATGGTACTAGTACGGGT
>JABMSA010000471.1 GCA_013202185.1 Planctomycetota bacterium | reverse complement strand
TTATGATGTGCAGCAGGACGACGACACTTCGCGACGGACGCAGCGCGCTGATTCGCCCGCTCACCGACAACGACACCGAGCTTCTCTTGCGCTGCTTCCACAGCTTCGGCGCCGAAGCGCGCAGTTTCTTCGCGCCGCATCCGTTTTCCCGCGAGGTCGCCGAAGACATCTGCTCGAGGGCACCGACCGAAAAAGCGGCACGGCGATTCATCGTGACCGAAAACGCGCCGCCTGACGAGGAACCGCTGGGCTATGCCTTTCTCTGGTTCCTGGATCAGGAAGTGCCGTCCTTGGGCATTTGCCTTGTGGAAAGCGCCATTGGGCAGGGGCTGGGCCGATGCGTCATCGAGTTTCTACTGGAACGGGCGCGTGAGCTTGGGTACGATGCGATACGCCTGACGGTCGTCGCCCGCAACAAGCGCGCCCGCGCACTTTACGAGGTGATCGGTTTTCGATACTACGGCGATCGTACGTGGAGCGAACACGCCCGCGGATGGTCCTTGAAGATGAAAAGAGACCTGACGCAGGACCCGCCTCGACGCCGAAACCACAATCCGCCTTCGGCTTTCATGCTTGATAACCCGCCGAATTCTTGATAGATTGTACGTCGTGTGAACAGCCGTTCACAGGTGTGATGTCATTTCCGATGAGAGATCTGCCCCGACGCTGAGAATGTTCAAGCACGACGATCCTTTTGACACAGCCTTCATGCGGAAGCTCGAGCTGCTCGAGTTGGTTTATCGCCGACTCAACAGCGGGAGCGGCGCGGGCGAGGCCGTCGGCAGGGGGCGAGGCGGGCGGACCGAGTTTCGCGAGCATCGCCGATACGCCCCCGGCGACGATTTTCGCTATATCGATTGGAACGTCTTTGGCCGCACAGATGCGTTGTTCGTCAAAGAGCACGCACGCGAGGAGCGCAGGACCGTCTCGGTGCTGCTGGATTGCAGCCGGTCGATGGGATTCGGGCGGCCGAGCAAGCTGGTCTGCGGCAAGCAGCTTGCGGCGGCCTTCGCCTACCTGGCGCTTGTGGCCGGCGACGAAGCGGTTGTGGTCACCTTTGACGAGGCGGTCCGGAAGTCGGTGACGGTATCCGGCCAGAAGGGCAGGATCACCGAGATACTGCGCGAGCTGCGAGACGTCCCCCCGCAAGGGCGCACCGGCCTGGAAGATTCGCTGAAGGAATTCCACAGCAATCGCGGACGACGAAGCATGGTGGTGCTGATTTCAGATTTGATGGGTGAAGACTGCCGCCGCAGCCTCGCGATGCTCGCCGCCAAGGGGTTTGAGCCCTGCGTGATCCAGCTTCTCAGCCGCGAGGAGACCGCCCCGAGGCAAACGGGCAGGCTGAGGCTCAGGGATGCGGAAACCGGCCGAACGCGCAGCTTGTGGATCGAAGGCGCCGAGTTGCGGGAGTACGAACTGATCCTCAATGAGTTCATCGAGGGTTGGCGGAGGTTCTGTGCGTCGCACCGGATGGCTTTCGTTGCGGCCTGCAGCGACGTTTCCGTAGACGAATTGGTGATCGGCTATCTGCGGGAAGGAGGTCTGGTGCGGTGAGCTTTCTGTGGCCATACGGTTTCCTGGCTCTTGCGGCCGTGCCTGCCGCGGTCTTGATTGCGCTCTGGCGCGCCCGCCGCCGCGAAATGCCCGTGCCGAGCCTGATGCTGTGGCAGCGGCTTGCCGAGAGGATTTCCGACACTGTCCAAAGGCGCCGCAAGCTGGTCGATGCGGCGCTCGTGCTCGCCGCGCTCTTTGCGTTGCTGGCCGCCGGCGCACTAGCTGGGCCGCTCTTGTCAGTTTCGGCGAAACCACGCCGCGTAGTGCTGCTGGTGATCGACCGATCGGCGAGCATGAACATGAAGGAGGGCGCCGGCACCCGCTGGGATACGGGCAGACGAATACTTGGCGAGTTTCTCGCCGATCTGCCGCCTGCGGATAACGTGTACATCGCCACGACCCCCGCCGACGATCCCGTGCGCGTTGGGCCGCTCACGCCCGACGAAGCAGCCCGAGCGGTGAACGCGATGCAGCCGACGCAAAGGCCGGCCGATATCGTCAGTGACGTTGCGGCCGCGCTCGCCGCGGCACAGGCGCTCAGGCCGTTCGACACGCTCGTCTGCACAGATACGCCCGAGCGCCTGCCCGACGGCATGAATGCCATCGGCGTGGGAGGGGCGGCGGACAATATTTTCTTCACGCGTTTTGCCTCCGCCGACAACAAGGTCCTGATCGGAGTGAAAAACATCGGGGACGAGAGGAAGACAATGCTGCATCTCGCGGCCGACGGTCGGGCCGTCAAGAAGGTGCCACTCGACATCGGCCCTGACGAAGAGAAGACATTCATACTCGATGCTCCGGACCTTGCCGATGCGCAATGGGTGGAGATTCGGATCGAGGCGGACGATTCTCTCCGGTCGGACAATTACTTCTATGCCGCTCGCGAGCCGGAGAGGCGCATCCGCGTGCTGATGGTCGGCGAGGATAATCTTTTCGTGAAGAGAGCCCTGAAGGCGGATCCGGCCGTCGAGTTCGTTCGCGGCGACGATCCCGGCGACACGGAAGGCCCCCTGCCTTACGACATGCTGGTGTACAATGAGGCCGCACCGGCGAAGGTGCGCGACTGTTTGACCGTTGTGATCAATCCGCCGAAATCGTTCGGACACATAACCGTTCGCGGCGAGGTGCGGCGCCCCGAGATCACGGCCGTGGCCGACGACCCGCTGACGAAGGATGCCGGCTTCTCCATGATCAATATAAACACGGCAAGGAGAATCACGAACGGAGGAACCGTTCTGGTGAATTTTGACAAGGGCCCGCTGGTGATCAGGAGCGGGAAGCTGGTGTGCATGGCTTTCGGGCTGTCGCTCGAGAACACGAGGTGGATGCTCGAGACCGGGTTTCCGGTTTTCTGGGCGAAGTTGATCGGCAGTGCATCGGAGAGCCGCCGGCCGGGCCTGGTGTACGTGAGAGTCGGCAATGAGGCCACGTTGCGGCTTCTCGATGCCGAAACCGCGACGCGGCGGATATATCCCAATGGCGATCCCGACGCGGAATACGAGGTAGATGGGTTTTCTTTCGGCCCGGATCGAGCCGGCATTTACAGCCTCACCGACGGCACCCGCGAGCGCACGATTGCTTTCAGCATGCTCAGCCCGAGTGAATCGTCGACGCAAGGCACATCGAAGACATTTGACAAGACGGCGCAACCCGAGCCGGCCGCACACGGCGAACGGGATGTGCCCCTGACGGGAGCGCTGATGTGCGCGGCGCTTGTGGCGGCCATCACATGTTGGTACGTGAAGAGATGACTCAAGAAGTGAATCTACCGGAGTTGGATGCTGCCCGGGTCGAGCCGCTGGTGCGGCTGGCGATCAGCGAGGACATCGGCCCGGGCGACGTCACGAGCCTGTGTGTGCTGCCTGAAGACGTGCAGGCCCGGGGGGTGTATGTCGTCAATGATCGGGGAGTAGTCGCCGGCTTGCCGCTGGTGCCGGTGATCCTGGGGCAGGTCGATCCGTCAGTCACATTTGAGCCGCTGGTGAGCGAAGGAGCGCGCGTTGCCCCCGGGACGCAATTGGCGGAAATCAGCGGCTCGGCCGTCTCGATTCTTTCCGCCGAGCGCATTTCGTTGAACTTCCTCCAGCGCTTGTCGGGCGTGGCAACGCTTACGGCGGAGTTCGTGGCGAAGGTGCGCGGCACGAGTGCGAAGATACTCGACACCCGCAAGACGACCCCGGGCTGGCGCTGCCTCGAGAAGTACGCCGTACGAGCAGGGGGCGGCACGAACCATCGGATGGGCCTGTTCGATCAGGTACTCATCAAGGATAACCACCTCGAGCTGTCGGGCCGCCAAGCCGTGACCGACGCCGTGAAGAACGCACGTGGCAAGTGCCCGCCGGGAATGGTCGTCGAGGTCGAGGCAGAGAGCATCGATCAGGTGGCGGAGGCGCTGGCGGCGGGCGCCGATATCATCATGCTCGACAACATGCCGATCGCCCGGATGACCGAAGCCGTGGCGATGATACGATCGCACCCCGGCGACGCACCCATAATCGAGGCTTCCGGCAACGTGTCGCTTGAGACCGTGGGCGCCATAGCGCGCACGGGTGTGGATTGGATTTCCGTCGGGTGCCTGACCCATTCGGCGAGGGCGCTCGACATTTCGCTCGTCGTTACAGCAGTATCAGCCTGAATCAGGATCTCAAACACGTGACGAACGACAGCCAGGAACTTATCTCTCCCTCACCGGAGTTGAACGCTCGACTGCTGGCGATGTTGAAAATCGCCGAAGGACGGCGGGTTGCCGTTCGGGAGATCGAAGGCGCTCTCAGGCTCGGCACCTCCGGGCTCGAACGCGATGTCGAACAGCTCGAAAGCCTCGGGTTTGAGATTTGCATGGAAGATTCCCACCTCATGTTGGTCGGTGCGCCCGATCTGTTGCATCCGGACGAAATCCGTGAAGGATTGGGCACGAGGATAATCGGCCGCGATGTGATTGCATACGACAGGGTTGCCTCCACGAACGACATTGCGTGGGAGCTGGCCGAAGGCGGCGCCGGCGAGGGCATTGTTGTTCTCGCCGAAGAGCAATCTTCCGGGCGCGGGCGGCTTGGCCGACGCTGGCATTCGCCTCGAGGCGGGCTGTGGATGTCGATCGTCGTGCGCCCTGATCCGCCGGAAGGCGGGGCTACCGCGCTCACCATGGCCGCGTCGGTGGCGGTGGCACGAGCGATCCGAAGTTGCCCGGGGTGCCATGCCACAATTCGCTGGCCCAACGACATACTCCTGGGCGGCATGAAAGTAGCCGGTGTGCTCGTCGAAACGCGAAGCACCGGGAATGTGCAGGGTGCGTTCATTCTCGGAATCGGCGTTGACGTCAACTGCCCGGAGTTTCCCGAGGATATCAAAGGTATTGCTACTGCTGTTTCACAGCACGCCTCCGGCCCGGTTCGCCGAGCAGAGGTGGCCCGATCCATCCTGCAAAATCTCGATGAGCTTTACCTCCGGATATCCGACGGCGAGCACGCGGCCATCGGCCAAGAGTGGTTGGCGATGTCGTCGACCATCGGTCGGCGCATAACAATTATACAAAACGGCCGAACATACAAGGGGGAGGTTGTCGACATGGATCCGATAGACGGACTGATGGTCCGGCTCGACAGGGGGTTCGTGAGGAATTTCAAGGGCGAACACGTTGCGGTCGTCAAGTAACAGTCGGCGCAGATGCCACGGCCGCAAGGCAGAGCACTTTGCCGGCGAGGAGGAAAAGTGATTCACGGCGTGATAATGGCGGGCGGCTCAGGAACGCGATTCTGGCCGAAGAGTCGCAGGAAGAACCCGAAACAACTTTTGTCTATCACTGGTGCAGACAGCATGATCCGGGAAACGTTTTGCCGGCTGGCCGAGAGAATACCCGCGGAGCGCATTCACGTCATCACCAATTCGGCTCAGGCCGACGGCGTTCGAGAGCACCTGCCCGAGCTTCCGGTGCGGAACATCGTTGCCGAGCCGGCCTCCCGCAACACGGCCGCATGCATCGGGCTTGCAGCGGTGAGGATCGCAAACGCCGACCCCGACGGCCTCATGGTGATCGTTCCGGCCGACAGTTTCATAAACCCGGTTCCGGCGTTTCTGCAGGTATTGGATCGCGCCTGCAAGGCGGCCGAGCAGAACGCCGCGATGGTCGTGATCGGCATTCCGCCGACGTTCCCATCCACAGGCTACGGTTACATACACCGCGGCGAGCTGATATGCGAGGAATCGGGCGTCAGGGTCTTTGAAGTGCTCGAGTTCAAGGAAAAGCCCGACCGCCAAACTGCCACCCTCTTCCTCGAAAGCGGAAGCTATTACTGGAACAGCGGCTCCTTTGTCTGGAAGGTGAGCACGATCATCAAGGCGTTGCGCGAATTCATGCCCGGGCTGCACGCGGCGCTTCAACACATCAGCGACAGCCTCGGCACCCCGCAAGAGAACGACGTAATCGCCCGGCAGTATCAGGGCATGCAGAGCATATCCATCGACTATGGAGTAATGGAGCACGCGCGCAATGTCAGGGTGATCGAAGCCACCTACGCATGGGACGACGTGGGCTCGTGGAGATCGATCGAGAACCTGCGCGAACACGACGACGCGGGCAACGTGTTGGAAGGGAAGGTGCTTGCACTCGACACCAACCACTGCACGGTCATCGGCGATTCGGAACACCTGATCGCAACGGTAGGACTGGATAACTTGATAATTGTTCACACGCCGGACGCAACCCTCGTGTGCAGGAAAGACCAGGCGCAGGATGTTGGAAAGATCGTCGACATCCTGAAGGAAAAGGGCATGACGGAACTCTTGTAGAAAGGACAACGATTTGACGCTTCTGGGTGTGGATTACGGCGAACGCCGGATAGGCCTGGCGATAACCGATGCGATGGAGATGATAGCCTCGCCGATGCAGACGCTCCAGAACGACAAAACATTCATTGCAAGGCTGAAGGAAATAGTCCGAGCCCACAACGTCGACACCGTGGTGGTGGGCATGCCGCTGAAGCTGGACGGCAGCCGTGGCCCCGCAGCCGAGAAGACCGCCCGATTCGCCGATGAGCTGCAGGGCGAGCTTGATGCCGACGTCACCACCTTCGACGAGCGCCTTACAACTGTGCAGGCCGAGCGCTCGATGCTCCGGCACGACATTTCGCGCAAGAAGCGCGCGCAACGCAGAGACGAGATGGCTGCTCAATTCATGCTGCAGACATACATGGATGCCAAGAAAAGGAAGGCAAGCCTCGACACGGATAATCGAATGGAGTGAAGCGTGAAAACACATGGACGTCGAAAGCTGGTCTGGGCGGCAGCCGCCGCAATTCTTGCAAGCAGCGCATTCGGCACTCGGGCAACAGGCCAGGAGGTGCCGCGGCGTCCTGCAAGCGTGAGCGACCTCTTCGAAAAGGTGAGGCCCGCCGTCGTCGGAATCGATGCCTACCAAACCGTCCCAAAGGGGTTGTGGGTCAATACCCGCGACTTCATCAATCCCTTTCCGCTCAGATCGTTCATCGGTGATACGCTGTGTTTTCTTTTTTATATCCCGCGCGCAATCTTGTATCCGTTTTCTTCTCACCGCACGGGATCCGGCTTCATCATCGACAAGAAGGGCTACGTCCTCACAAGCTATCATATTGTCGACCAGTACAACGTCTTCGCAGTTCGGCTGTTCGACGGGAGTTCACATTCGGCGGAGTTGGTCGGCTCGGACCCGCTGGGCGATATAGCTCTGCTGAAGATCGACATCTCCGAGTTGAAAGAGGCGGTTTACCCGCTGCCGATGGGCGACTCAGACAAGGTGAAGCCGGGCGACTGGGTGATGGTGATGGGCAATCCTCTGGGGCTCGATTACACCGTGACGACCGGCATCATCAGCGGAGTGGGGCGCAGAATAGGAGCAACGGCACTCGACGACCTGATCCAGGTGGACGCCGCCCTGGATGCCGGCAACAGCGGCGGGCCGATCCTCAACGCCGACGGACAGGTGATCGGCATAGCTGCCGCGCAGATTTTCCTGGCCCAGAACAAGGGATTCGCCGTCCCGATCAACATGGCCTCTTCGGTGCTCGATGACCTCAAGGCCGACGGCTATCCGCGCAGGGGAAGAATCGGCGTGGTCGTGGAAGACCCCACCATCCTCGCCGCTTCGGTGCGGGGGCTGCCCAAGCCGGTGGGCGCCTTGATCGTATCGGTAGAACATAACTCGCCCGCGCACCAGGCGGGCCTCCGCCCCACCGACCTCGTGCTCGAGTACGACGGCAAGAAAGTTGCCAATTCGCTCGATCTCGTTCGCCTGGTACGCCGCACCAAGCCCGGAGACGAAGCAACCGTCAAGGTGCTTTCGGTCAAGAAGTGGACCCTGACCAAACACCCGCCGCCAGCCGAATTGCATGTCTTCACCGTTCGGCCGGTCATGATAAAGCGCGGGTTCAGAGTCTTTTGAGGGCTGCTGCCGCCTGAACGCAGCCCCCCTCACAACGCACCTCGCATTAACCTTGATTCCGACGCCTGTTTGCCTGAAAATGGTTATTGCCCGTTGATTTCCTGCTTGATGCCCATCAACCGCCGGATACAATCGCTGGTGTGATCAGAGTTGCTCATATCATCACACGCCTCAT
>JABMSA010000470.1 GCA_013202185.1 Planctomycetota bacterium | reverse complement strand
CGCGCTCGACTGCTACCTCTACGGCTTCGGCGTCTTCGCTGCCTTCTTTCTGCTCGATGTCTTCGTATACTTCGCGCATTTTCTGGACGAGTTCGTTTGCGGCGGGGATGTCGGGGAAGAGGTGGAGGTCCTTGGCCATTTTCTCGATGACCTCCGCCATGGATTCCTTTATTTTGTCCATCTCCTCGACCTTCTTCTTGATTTCCTCGTTAGCGTCTTCAGTGAGGTCGTTGGGCGGTTTGAGCTCGTCGGAAATCTGCTTGACTTTTCTTTCGAGATTGGCGAGCTTCTTCGCTTTTTCGGATGCCTTGGCGATGACCTTCTTGAGCTGTTCGAGCTTTGCCTCTGCGTGTTCGGCGAGTTGCTCGCGCAGCATTTTCTTGATCTCCTCGAGGTTGGCGATGATCCTCTCTTCGATGACGAGTGCATCCTTTGCCTTGTTCTTGTCGATGGCGCCTGCTGCGCGGAACATGTCTTGCCGTATCTGCTTTGCATCGAGCTCGGCGACCACTCCCTCGAATCTCTTGCCGAGTTCGACGTCGGACTGCGCCACCTCATGGGCGTGGGCTATGAGCTTTTCCTTGAATTGCGCGAATCGGTCGGTGAGGGCGTCTTGCCGGCCGGCCTCGCGGGCCTTGTTCCACTGGTTGCCGTCGATGTGGCCCTTGGTTGCGTCGCGAATTTCCTTCTCGGCGGCGATGATGGCGTCAAGCTCGGCGAAGATGTCTTGCATGTTCTTGCGGTTGATGCTGCCGGCGAGTCTCTTATTTCGCGCGGTGAGCCTTGCGAGGATGTCGCTTTCGGTTCCGATGGCGGCATCGAGGCTCATGAAATTCTGCTCGACTGCTCGCAACTGCTTGACGGCCGTGATCATTTCCGAGTTGCAGAGGCTGTCGAGCGTGGTGCGAATGGGGTTGTCGGCCTTCAGGAGGGCTTTGACTGTGCCGGTGAGTTTTCTTATCTCTTCTTGTACGTCGACGAGTTTCTTGAGTGGCATTGCGTCGACGGTGTATCCTCCCTCGGGTGTGTTCTTGCGCCAGAGCGCTTTGGAGTCGCGGAGGTTGCGCTCCTGGAGATGAATTATGCCGGCGAGTGTGGCGGCGGCTTTCTTGATCTTTTCTTCGCCATCTTTCTTCGCCGTGTCTTTCGACGCGATGCTGATGGAGATGATCATCGTTTGGCCTACGCCCGGCCCGGAGACGTCGTTCCAGTCTTCGGCTCTCAGGTATACGGTGGCGGTCTTGCCGGCTTCGGTGTTCAGTTCGCGCACCGGCAGTTCGTATCGCTGGGAGAATTCTTTTACGAACTTGTTGTCGGGCGTCCATTCTTTGATGACGCGATCCTTCGGCGGCTCATTTTGGAGTTCGCCTTTTTCACTCTTGTCGGGTACTTGGCGGTTGTCGGCCTTTGGCAGTATTCCCGGTTTCTTGCCTTTTTCGCTTTTGTCGGGCATTTGCAGGAGTTCCACCTTGCGAATGCCGTAGTCGTCTGCTGCCGTGAAGTCGAAGGTAACGATGTCGTTTTCACTGACCATGACGGTGTGGGCGGGCTCGATGAGGTCGATGCTCGGGGCGTGGTCGATCAGTATTTCGGCGTCGTAAGATACGGGTTCGTTCTGGAAGCCGAAGGCATCGAGCAGGCCGATTTCGTATGTTTGGTCTTTGTCCATGACGAAGCGCGTACTGATGTTGACGTTGCCGGAGACGTTTATCTTCTCAGGTTTGCCGCCCGCGAAGGTTATGGTTGCCGATTCGAGGGGCTTTGAGGCAGTGGCCGCTATGTTTACGGCCGTGCCCTGGAGGGCCTTGATGGCGAGTTTGTTTTGCACGACCTCCGCAAGCCCGCTGTATGCGGGATAGGTGAGCGTTGCTTTGATGTCTTTGATGACCGGGCGCTCGTGGACGGTTATCGTGAATGTTTCCGTTTTGGCGTCGCCTGCTTTCACGTAGTAGGCGGTATCTTGTGTGAGTTGCCTGATGCGATACCCGAAGGTGGTCTCGTCGCTGCGATCTTTCGCCATTCGCGCGACTTTTCGTTCTCCTTCGGCGATTCGGTAGCCAATTTCGGCGGGCTTGATGACGCCGTTGAGCTTGACGGTGACGTTCACGTCTTGCCCTGAGAGGACGTCGCACGATGCAGGGGCGACCTCGTCGATGTGCGTGAGGGTGATCGGGGCAACGGGCATCACGGGGAAGAGCACACGCTGGCAGGCGTTGAAGAAGTAAGCGGGAAACGCAGCCGCGTAGAGGGCCATGATTATCGAAGCGACTGTTGCGGCGCCCATGAAGACTTTGAGCTTCTTCTTTGGGATCGCCCGTGACAGGTTGATCTTTCCGGAGTCTCGGCTGCCTTCCTTGACGACCTCCGCGACGAGCTGGCCGGCCTCCTCGCCCGCTTCCTTGGCAAGGAGCAGCGAGTTGATCAGCTCGTTGTTGAGGTCGGGGAAGGCCTTCTCCACGCGCAGGGCAAGCTCTTCGTCGGTTGCTCCCTGCCTCATCTTCCGAGCGGTGCGGCGAATGATGTGTACAACGCCGGCCGTGAGCGCGATGAAGAAGAACATGCGCAGCACCATCGGCAGATGGAATACGTTGTCCATCACGAACAGCAAACCCAGCACGGGCAGCAGCGCGGCGGCGATCAGCCCGGCGCACTCCGCCGTTGTGACGTTCTTGTAGTGCGCGCGCACCTGCCGGATACGGCCGCGAATGACCGACACTCCGCCTGATATGTTAAGGTTTTCCGACATTTGCATTTCCTCCTGTGACGCCTGTTCGGGTTAGCACGAAATTGATCCGGTTCCGGGTCACTGAAAACGTTTATCCTTTTTCTTTTTCCGTGTCGACATCCACTTGTTTGCCTCGTAGGACGAAAGCGGGCGCAACACGACGTTGTCGAAATAGGCCTCGCCGGGCATGTAGGCATAGAGCTTCACCTGGAAGAAGTCGACCTTGTAGCGCTCGGGAGGCATGAATATCCGCGACTTGCGCGTCCAGCCACCCGGCGAGCCGAAATTGATTTGTGCCCGATAGCATTTTTCTATTACGCGTGTCATGCTTTGGGTGCTTTGCAGCGCATCGTCATCGTTGTCATCGTCTTTTACATCTTTGTTTTCTTCTTCGGCGTCAACGTCATCCTTTGTGGAATCTCTTGCGACATCTGCATATCTGTAGCCTTCGGCCCACACGCGGACGACCGCTCCCTTGGTCCTGACATCGAGGGATAGCTCGTAGGGCCAGTCGCGTCTTACGTGTACTATGTCGCTTACGCATCGCGTGCCCTGGTTCTCTCCAATGGCCTTCGGAAGCGTCATCTTTATGCCGTAGCCGCTGCCCTTGCCGGGCCCGAGCTTTACGAGGTTGTGGTTGTCGTTGTACCAGCCGCCGGTCTCTTCGGCTATGCTGTATCGCCTGCATTTTTCGCAGCGCACGCCCACCTCAGGCTTGGTGGGCCCCATGTTGTGGCCGCATCCGCAGATGTAGTTGTAGATGTTGTCGCCGTTGTCGTCTTTGCCGACGATCTTGGGCATGAAGCCCATGATACCGGTGTTCCAGTAGGGGGGGCCGTATTCGTCGCCGGGGCCCTGTTCGAACTTGCCGTTGCGGATGATGTTGCCCTCGGCCGCTGCAGGAGGCGCTGCCGCCACGAGAGCCACCGCCACGAGGGCCGCTGTGATCAGAAGCTTGAGCTTCATATCGTTCTCCATGAGGCCGGGTTTGGCCTTGTATTCGTTACGCCAGTTGGCGCCGCTTGCGTACTATCCATTCGCTTGTCATCAACATGACAAATACGATGAGCACCCACCACTCGTTCCATACTTCCTGTTCTTCGACCTTCTCGACGGGCTTGTCGACCCAGGGGAGGTCGTCGATGATCCCGGCCGCGACATTGGGCCGATAGTACTTTCCGCCACTGACGGCGGCGATCTTCTTGAGCAGTTGCTCGTTGATGTCTGTTTTGCGGAACTCGAGTTTCGGATCACCGACTATTATCGAGATTTCTTCGCGCCCGATTTCTTCGCCGGCGCTTTCGCCGATGGCGGTAATAGTGTACTTGCCGCTCTTGTGCGGCGTGAATGACGTAATGTAGCCCTCGCCCACCGAGGTTGAATACGCAGAGATGTCGCCGAGCTGGGCCTGCAGGACAATGTTTTTTTCGTCCGGCGTTTTTATCTCGCAGCGCACGGCCGCATCTCTCGCGGCGCTTCCCCCGGGGTCGCTGACGGTTACGATCAGGCGCACTTGCTGGTTCAGCTCATACTCATCCTTGTCGGTTATCAGCTCCACGCCTCTTACGGTTGTGGTTTCGGTATCCTCCGGCAACAGCCATTCGATGAGTTTGGTCCAGAAAAGCTGGTGGACGTCGATTGGCAGCGCGGTCCGCGTTTGCCCGAGCTTCCAGCGCCAGGTGGCGTCGGTGAGCACCACGACGGCTTTCCCCTGGCCGTATCGATGCACGGCCACGACGGGCGATTGCCCGCGTGCCGTCACGAGCAGGGCGGTGGCGCCCAGCCTCATGTTTCCGGACGTCACCAGCGTGTTGAGCTCCGGCGCGAGGGTCCAGTCGATCTGTATATCCTGAAAGACAGGATGTGCGGCGCCGTCGGGCGTGGTTGCCACGGCGTTGCTTACTTCGGCGTATCGGTCGGCCACGTCGGGCGCAACAGGCAGAACGCGTGCAAGGGGGGTGTTGGCGAAGCCGTTCTTTCCGTAGTTGTGCTTTCCGCCGAGCACCACCACGCTGCCGCCGTTCTCGACGAAGCCGGCGATCCGCTCGAGTTGGCCCTTGGCAAAGAACGAGCTGCCCACGTCGCCGATGACGATGACCTTGAACTGATCGATCTCGCCCTCGCCCAGCGGGGGATCGGCGGAGGCGCCGGCCTTCAGCCCGCCCCGGATCATCAACGTGCCGGCGGTTACCCTCACGTACGAGAGCATGTCGATGTTGCGATTGCTCATAAGTGCACGATTCACGAACTTATACTCCCACCGCGGGGCCTCTTCGAGGTAAAGCACGCGGTTGACCGGGTCGATAACACGCACGGTGAACTGCCGCTCGTTGTTCT
>JABMSA010000469.1 GCA_013202185.1 Planctomycetota bacterium | reverse complement strand
GGTGCAGGCAGGGCAATTGCCGAAATGCATTGTCTCGAATTCATCGTGGTCGACAAGGCACGGCTGCACGGGGACCGACGAGAAGACGGGAAGCTTCCACTCCTTGCCGGCTTCTTCGGCTTCGGCGAGCGCGTCGGCCAGCTCGGCGGGCGCCGGCAGGAGTTCGTCGACGTGATTGCGCCCTTCGCCGCCGACGTTGAACCTGTTGATCATCACGCTGTCGGCGCCGAGCGCCGCCGCCATCTTGATCGTCTCGCGAACGTCGTGCATGTTCATTTTTGTCAGGACGATCACGGCGCACGTTCGGCCGCCGGCGGCCTTGACGTCGACCAGGCGCTCGGTGGCGCGGTCGAAGGCATCGCCGCGCACCATCCGGTTGTGGATGTCGCGCTCCGACGACTGCAGCGGCAGCTCGACGATCCCGGCTCCGGCGCGGACCGCTTCCTGGTACTCGGCTTCGCCCCCTGCGGCGCCGTTGGCGATGAGGCCCACGGCGATGTCCATATCGGAAAGAAACTTGATGATCTCGACAAGATCGTCGCGGAGGAACGGTTCGCCGCCCGTGATGGTAATCTGCTTGACGCCGCTCTCGGCGATAGCCTTTGCCAGGAGGCGCTTGATGTCGTCGGTTTCAAGCTCGCCGACGGGATAGCCGCAGTCGTCTTTCCACACATTATAGCAGTAGCGGCAGTCGAGGTTGCAGCGTGGCGTTATCTCGAAGAGGAGCGACTGGGGATGGATTTCGGGCTGAGGATTCTCTTCGGCTCGCATTCGTATGCTCCGTGGCTATGCTGTTCCTACAAAAATAGACGCACGAAGGTCGCGAAAGTTCCAGGTTTTTCCTTTTCCGGCGTGTGAAATATTGATGCTGCGCGGCAGGTGGGGCGAACAAAAAAAAGGCGACGGCTCACGAGGGCTCCGACGAGGGAGGGAGGAAGCTCGTCTGGAGATCGAGAGCCGCGCCATGAACGTACTCTTTGACTCAGATAGATATTCTACACCACAGCCCGGCCAATGTCAATAGGTTTTTTGAAAAATGCGCCATGTGTTGCCTCGTCCGAAATCCTTGGCCATTTGCCGGTGCCGGCGGTAGAATAGAGGTGATGAAAACGAGCCATCCACCGGACGGCCCCATTGGTCGGTTCCTCGGCGCTCGCCCCGCCCTGGTCCGCATCGGCGTGCCTGCGGCCGTGTTTGCAGTGGCAGTTGCGGTTGTGGCTATTCGCGGCGTGCATCCCGCCGACGACGGCAAGACGTTCGAACAGCTCGCGCTGAATCTCATCCGGCACAAGACATACACTTGGGGCGACGGTGAAGAATGGGACAAGAAGACACACATCCCAAAGGAGCGCGCGCCGCTCGAGCCCTGCGCCGACTACGCTCCCTTGCACCCGTTGGTCCTGGCGATGGCGATCACTGTCGGGCGGAGCGGCTATGGGATCGTCGGAATGGCCAACGCTCTGTGGCTGGCGGGTGCGGCGCTCTTTGCCGTGCTCCTGGCGGCGAAGGCCTCCGATGACGCGCGCGTCCCGGTCATCACCGGCCTGCTGACGCTTGCCACCGTGCCGCTTTACTCCGGCCTCACCAACTTCTACCGCGAGCCGCTCTACATCTTTCTGCTGATGGGCGCGGCTTACTTTCTCGCCCGCGCTTTCTCCGACCGCACCCGATTGCACCCGGCCATCCTTGCCGGCGTGTTCTGGGGGCTGTCGATCCTCTGCAAGCCGATCCTGCTGATCTTCGCTCCTTTTTATGTGATCTTCCGCGTGGCATGCCGCCCCGACGACGAAACCACCCGGCGCGGGCTGCACCGCGCGCTGATCGTGGTGCTGGTATGCGCGGCGGTCGTCGCGCCGTGGGTGATCCGCAACGCCGTGCAGGGCATCGGCCCGACGGTCGCCACTCAGGGGGGCCTCAACTTCATGTCCACCGTCGGCGACACCGGCAACATCAGCACGCGGCTGTATCCCGACAACAACGACACCCACTGGCTGTTGACCGGGCGCGAGCGCGCCGAGCTTAGCGAAACGGCGATCAATCGGCTGATCTACATCCGCAAGCTGCGGCGCCTGAAGGCCGACCCGGCGCTGGCGGCGAAGATCCTCGCACTAAACTTCCTCAGGCTGATTTATTTCATCGACAGCACAACGGGCCGCGTGCACCTCACATGGGTGATCGCCGCGCCGTTTTTCGCACTGGGGCTGTGGCACACACTTGCAAGGCGCGGCGGCCGGTGGCGCGTGCGCGCACTGCCGGCGACAATGATCGCGGCGTTCTGCGCGGGGTTGGTGATCCACATCGCCTCGCCGGGGTATCGGCTGCCCATCGAGCCGCTGGTATTCGTGATAGCCGCGCACGGGATGGTGCAGCTCGACGACCGCCTGGCGGTGCTCACCGGGACGGCTTGGCGCCGGCTCTTCTGGCCCTGTTATTTGGGATGTTGCGTGGCGTTCTACTTCGCCTACACGCCGGCGGCGAGGCGTGCGATCTCCGGCACGGTGAGCGGATGGCTGGGGTGAGGAGGGAAGAGAACTATTGCGGAGGCCGTTCGGGGATCTCGCCTGCCCGGTGCAACCGACTGCTTTTCATTTCCCGTCTTTAAGCTTTTCCAGCAGTTTCGCTGCGTCCTTGGCGTGTTCCGATTCGGGGTAGTTCTGGACGATCTCGACAAAGATGGCCTTTGCCTTTTCTTTCATCCCTGCGGCGAGGTAGGATTTTGCGAGGCTCAGCCTGCCCCTGGCGGAGCCGGTGGGCCTGGCCGGCTCGGGCTCGGGCTGGGCCGGCTCGACGTATAGCGTGAGGTCGAAGTTTTCGGGTAATGTGTCTTGCATGGCCTCGTTCTGCAGCTCCGGATGATCGGTGAACTTCTCGAGCGCAAGCTCGCCTACGTCGCCCGGCTTGGCGCGTGCAAGGCGTGTTTTCCTTTTGTGCACGAGCCCCCACATTGCCGCGCGGATCTTTTTCGGCTCGTATGTGCCGTCGAGCATTTCCTCGATCTCGTACTCGCACACAACGAGCGCGCTGTGGTATGGTGCTATGTCGGCTGCGTTGGGCACGTTCGATCTTGCCACGAGCTTTGCCCGCACCCGAAGCTGCTCGACAGGTTTTCGGTCCAGGAATCTTTTCGCGTATTCGTCGTAATCCTTGCGTGCTTTTTCGGCGGTTATCGTTCGGCCGTAGATCACGATTCCCTCGAGCGCACCCTTCCATGCCTCTCGCACCACGCTGCCCTTTGCGGCGCCGCCGAAGTGAATTCGTTCGCCATTTGGCTCTCTGCCCCAGTTCAGTTTCCCTTCCACTTCGTCGGTCTGCTTCACTTGCCGGCCGTTGAGATAGCAGGCGAGGTCGCCGGGCGCGTAGCTTACTACGATGTGGCTGGGGGTGTCTTGGGGAAGAGTACACAGCCGCACGCGCTGGAGCTTGCCGGGCTTTCCGGACGCGGATGTGCCGTTGCGGATGTACAGTGCGAGGAGGTCTTCTTCCTGGTGGAGGGCAAAATTGACCTGCTCCTTGCCTCTGCGATACGTGCTGCACGTGATGATCCGCGTGGGTGCCATCAGATCGCCCTGCTGCGCGGCGGCGGGCGTGATGGTGGCCTCGATGCCGAGCTGGTCGGCCGTGGTGCATGTGCGGAATATGGCTCCGCCGGTGTTGGGCGTGGCGGCCGCGCCGCCTTCGAACAGCATCGCGCCGTAACGGTTGGATCGGACCATGCCGATCGTGCGGAGGCTGACGGGCCGGAACGCGTCGGCGGCCCGGTCAAAATAAATGTTGGAGGCGTAGGAAGTCTCCCACAGAAAGACGAGTTTCCTGCGATCTCTTGGCCAGGGCGGGAGAGTGATGACAACCGGTTTCTTATCGAGGGCGTTGGGCTCGAGTGCGCGGTCGTAGATGCCGTCGAAGATCAGGACGTCGCCCTCGCGGACGGCGGCGTCGAGTTCGATGGCCAGTTCGATCCCTTCGCCGTCGAGTTTGAGGCTCTTGGCGGCGGCCGTTGGTGCGAGGTCGGGCCCGTGCGAGAGCGCGACCTTTGCGTTCTTGAGCCGCACCGGTTCGTCGAACGTAATCAGCACGTGGGTGTCGTCGAGGAGGCGCGCGGCGGTCACGCGCGGCGCCTTGCGATCATAAACGGTGACCCGCCCCCTGATGGAGACGTCTCCTCTTCGGGCGGTGATGGTATAGGACCCCGGTTTGGTGTAAGTGTGGGCGCCCTTGGATGATGTTTCCCGGGTGCCGTCGCCGTAATCCCACAGCCACTTGCCCTTTGGCGCGAGTCCGGGCGGCACTTCGACCGCAAGCGGCGCCTCCCCGGAGAATGATCCCAGCCCGCGGGCGATCCAGCAGTAGGCTTTTGTGTCATGCCCAGGTTGGTCGGTGATCTTGATCCAGCGCACTACCTTGGTGAATTCTTCGTCGAACTGTCCGAGATAGATCTCTGCCTTATCACCGCCAATGGGGCAGTTGAGGGTAAGGAAGCGGACATCGGTGCTCCATCGCGGAATCCACGAGTGCTCTCTTTCCATGCCGGGTATGTTCTTAAACCACACCTGGCGCTTGTTGGCTCCTCCGGCGTCGTACATCATCACGCCCTGGTGGCCGACGCTTTCACCCATGTGAAAGAACCGGAAGCTGTTGTCGGGTGCAATGCAGCCGTTGCATCCGCTGCCGTATTGCTTCCATGAGCCGTTCGGGAGGATCGCCACGCCGGCGTTGGGCCACGGAAACTCACTGCCCGCGTGGGTGCCGTCGGCCGAAACGGTGAAAGTGTGTGCGGCGCGCTTGAAGGCCAATTCGCGGATGCTCGGGTCGTCGAGCCGGTAGCGATGCACCTCTTCGGCGCTGTATGTGTTGCCGGCATAGAACCACGAGAGGCCGGTCTTGGGATCCTTCCACGGGTGCAGCACGTAGCCCTTCACCAATTTCCGTTTGTTCTTGCCGTCCCAATCCACCGCGTATATCATGTTGGTTGTCATATCGGTGAACAGCACCTGGTTTCCGTCGGGCGCGATGTTGCAATTGGCAAAGCTGGCCGGACCCGGCAGGATTACGCGCGCCTTGCCTTCGTCGGTGTCGAAGCCCATCAGCTCGTATTCGGCGGTGATGGCGTCCCATTTGTTGCCGGCTGCGGTGCCCACGTTGTGCATCCAAACGATTCTCGTGCGGGCGCCGGTCATTGCGAGCACCTCTTTTGCCAGATTACTTCCGCCGGCCGCCTCAGCCGCGCTGGCCGTCTGCAGCAACACCGCCGCGACCACAGCCAGCGTCCGGGCCGCGGGCCTCACGACGACCGATTTGTTGCCGCTGCATTTTCTCATTGGATGGCTCCGGTTGTTCTTGCCATGTAGATTGTAGCGCGGCGCGCCGCGAGTTGCAAGGAAAAATCTGGGGTGATCGTTTGGGTTTGCAGCCGGGCGGCTGCTCATTTCTGCTTGCCGAGTTGGGCCCGCCAGGCGCGGCTGGCGGCGCCGAGCGGGCGGGCGAAGGCGGCTTCGAAGGCTTTGTGCTGGTCCTGCCCCTCTTTCATCAGCTTGACCCACTTCACGAATGCCGGCTTGTCGGTGGTCATGAGGAAGTCGATCGCACTCCAGGCTGCGGCGTAGGGCAGGTTGTCGGCGGGCCCGAATTTCACCTCGGCCAGCTCGCGGAGGGGCATGAGCTTGCCGGCGTTGAGGGCTTCCCTGATTCGCCTGGCCGCTTCCTTGCGGCGGGATGTCTCGGGCTTATGGGTGAACTCGAACCGCTGCGCGATGCCCTCGTGCACCCACACGGGGAGCGTGGAGTCGCCGTGGTAGACGGCGAGAAACACGTGTGCAAGCTCGTGGATGATAGTGCGGAGTGTGTCGTCGTCGGTGCGCGATTCGTTGAACAGTACGATGAGCGGCCCCGCGGGCGACGGATACGAGTAGCCGCCGGATCCGGCTGCTTCCGGCCTGCCGTCTACGGTTACGGCAAACTTCACGAACGCCTTGCGCGGCTGGAAAAGATAGACGTCGCACTTGTCTTTCCACAGCTTGTCTTTGGGCTCGTTACCGAATGTGGCGTTGTATTTTTCGGCGTATGTCTCGAGGATCAGCGCATACTGGTGGGCCTTGCGGTGGTCGATGTCGGTGAACAGCCTGAACCACGCCGTTTCGATGCAGCGCAGGTTTGTGCCAACGGCCTGGCCTATCTTGTCGCGCTTGTCTCGCTGTTCGAGCAGGAATGTCAGCTCGGCTTTAGCGTCTTCACCTCCGCAGCTTGTGCATAGTATCCAGCCGATTCCGCTGCAAAAAGGGCATGCATAGCGCGATGCGCACTCGCTGCACCACAACCCCTGCCGGGCCTTGCAGATGTGGCATACGATCTTGCCGGTATCCTTACAGGCGGTGCAGTCGTACTCCTGCTCCTGGGCGTGAAGCGGCAGGGAAACGGCAACGATCAGCGCCGAGATTGCAATGCTCCTGGTGATCATCGCTTTTGCCTTTGACTTGTGAAGCTGCGGCTGATCAGTTCACCCTTACCGCCGCGCGTGCCATGCGCTTGATCTGCCCGTAGTGCCTGGGCTGGATGCGTGCACGCAGCCTTACGGAATCGTCGATGAACTCGCGCTCCAGCACGCGGCCGTTCTCGGCGAGAAACGCGAAGAGCTTGCCGTTGCCGCAGTCGGCGTCCACTTTTATCTCGATCTCGCGCTCGTCGAGGATCTCCTTCACCCGGGCGGTGAGCCGGTCCAGGCCGCGACCGGTCTTTGCCGACACTTCAACGCTGTCGGGATGAGCCGCCTTGAGGAGCGGGATGTCGGAGGGCCTTTCGACCGTGTCGATCTTGTTGAACACAACGATCGTGTGCTTTTCGCCGCAGCCAATCTGGCGGAGGACGTCGGCGGCGGCGCGAATCTGGCCTTCGCAGCCGGGGTGGCCGGCATCGACCACGTGCAGCAGGAGCTGGGCCTGAGTGGCTTCTTCGAGCGTTGCATGAAACGACGCCACCAGGTGGTGCGGCAGGCGGCGAATGAACCCGACCGTATCGCTGAGTAGCACCCTGCGCTGATCGTCCATCTGCCAGGCACGGGTGCAGGTATCCAGCGTGGCGAAGAG
>JABMSA010000468.1 GCA_013202185.1 Planctomycetota bacterium | reverse complement strand
GTCGGGTACATCGACGCCCGCCTTCCGAGCGTGGCGCTTTATCCCTTGCAGCGGCTCGACGAGGTTCTTCTGTATGTCATTGTTGAGCGCCTTCAGCGGCGAGATGTAGAGGACGTGGACGGCGTCGTCGAGCACCTGTCGGCGGCCCATCGCGAACAGGTCATTGATGCACCAGAGGAACGCGGCCAGCGTCTTGCCGGAGCCGGTGGGCGAGAATATGAGCGTGTTGCTGCCTTGCGCGATCTTCGGCCAGCTTGCCACCTGCGGCGGGCTGGGCTGCTCGAACGCTTCTTCAAACCACGACCAGACGTACGGCTCGAAGAGCGAAGGCAGATGAGCGCGGTCCGGGCGTTTCCCTTTCTTCTTTGGCTTACGGGCCATATCTTATTCATTCCCCCATCAGGTAGCTCTGGCCCCGCTCTTGCCCGATGGCTGAAACCCCAGCGACCTCCCGAGCGAATCGTGCTTCTCATAAAGCCGCAGCTTGTGGCGGAGTATCCTGGCGAGCCAGCGCCTGACCGGCGTTGTCTCGCCAAGCTCGGCCAGTGCTTTGCTGTCGCCGTCAAGCCAGGCCGCGAGGGATGTCATGAAGCCGTCATACCATTGCCGCTGAGCCGTGAAGTAAGGAAAAAACCTTATGAGTTGGTGGATGGTCAAAGATCAAGAATTAAATATCAGAACTGGGAGGAAACCTTTCTGAAGAAAGGTTCTCCCCCAGACCCCTTTCCAAAGACTTTTCTGCCGTGCCGGCCGGAGCCGTCACGTCTGCTTTAAGAAGGGAAGTTGCGCGGCCGAGGCAAAGCTCGGTCAGGTCGTGCGGTCGGCAGCCCCAAAGCGGTGTACCCACCGTCGCCAAGGCTATGGCGGGCAGGTCTTATGAAAGCCCAGGCACCGCCCTGGGTAGGCAACCGGGGCAGCAGGGGAGCTATCTTCGTGTTGTCGGGGCGGCGTCAGTTGCCGTCGTGGATCATCGCCGGCTTGCTTTTGAACTCTTTTACGAGCTTGCCGTCTGCGTATATCTGCCAGACTCGGGCGGGGCCGAGTATGCCCACGAGGTGCGTCCATTTGTCGGTCGGGAATTCGTAGCCGGTTCCCAAGGCGCCCCAGTCCGTTCGGAGGCCGTCGAGCATTATCGCGTTTCCCTGGGCGCCGAAGTAGAAGCCCCACATCCACACGCGCTGCCTTGTGAGTAGCGTCCCGCCGCCATTGGAGCGGATCCAGCATTCCATCGTGAGGGCCTTGCTGATGTCGAGGCGATCGTCCGAAGCGACCTCGAGGTATCCCTTGCCGTTGAGCTTAACGTATCCGCCGCCGGCTTCGTCCACGTGCTGCGCTTCGCCTACGACCTTTGCGACCAAGCCTTTGCCGGCCCCCGCTACGTTCGGATATGCGCCGTTCTTGAGTTGGTCGAACGTCCATTCGGCCACGAGGTCTTCGTCTTTGGTTTCGAGGCCCTTGCCGGCCGCGTGCTCGGCGATCTCCTCGGGCGTTAGCATCCGCTTATAGATTCGGATGCGATCGAAGTCGCCTTTGAACTGCCGGCTGCCGCCATTGTCGGCCCCGATGCACAATGGGAAGTTGCTCGACGGATTGACGCCGGGGAAGGCCCCGAGGCCGACGATGGCAGTGCCCTTGATTTCCGGGTTGTCGACGGCCGTAGCGATGATCTTGACCGTTCCGGCGGCTGTGCCCTCGAACAGTCCCTCGGCGGTGATTGTTGCCTTGCCGGGCTGCTTGGCCTCGTGGAACCAATGACCGGCCCCGTAGGCCGTTCCGACGTTGATGGAGCCGCCGGGAACCACCGACCACTTGACCTTTGCCTTCATCGGGTTGCCGTAGTGATTGTAGGGAACGGTTGAGAACTGTATCTTGTTGCCGGGCAGCATCCATACTTCGCGCGGCTTGAGGTCGATGTGGTCCAGCCGCGGTGGCTCGGGTGCGCGAACGGTGCTGTCGACGTAGAGCGTGAGATCGAAGTTCTCGTCGAGCGTATTCCGCAGCACCTGGCCGTCCAGCTCCGGGTGATCGGTGTATGCTTCGAGGGTAATGTCGGCCAGGCTGCCGATTTCGGCCTTGGCCACCTGTGTGGGTTGGGTATCCAGCAGCCCCCATTCGGCAACGCGCACCTTCTTTTCAGTGTATTTGCCGAACCTCACCATGATGACGTCATACTCGTTCACCACCAGTGCGCTCCTGTAAGGCACGATATCGGCGGGTCGGGGGATCTTGGATTTGGCGACGAGCCGTGCCCGCAGCTCGATCTGCGGCACTGTCTTCCGGGATCCCATGATCTTGGTGTATGCGGCGAAGTCTTGTGCGGCGTCTTCGGCGCTGACCGCGCGCGAGAACAGGGCGACGCCTTCCACCATTCCTCGCCAGGGGGTGTGTCGCCCGGGCACCAGGATGAATCCGCCGAAGTGGACGCCGGCGCAGTATGGGTCCTTGGTCCATTCCAGGTCCTTCACTTTTTCGGTTTTCATCGCCTCTTTGCCGTTGAGGTAGCAAGCCAGCCTGCCGGGCGCAACGCTGATGACGATGTGGTTGGGCTCCTGCCCCGCCAACTCGCACAGCTCGAATCGCTGGGCATTGTTGTTGAGGTACAGCACCAGCTTGCGGCCCTCTTGCTGCAGGGAGAAGAAGCCGTTATCCCAGTTGAGGTAGTGGTCGGGCCGGCACACAATGATCCGCGACGGATTCGCGGCGTGCCCCTGCCAGGCGTTGTCCGGGGTGATGACGGCCTCGATGGTCAGCTCCTTGGATACCTTGCCCCGCTTGATGAGGCCGTATCCGGCGTTCGACGCGCACATCACGCCGCCTCCCAGGATCATTGTACCGTTGCGGTCATAGCGGACGGATCCCTTTGTGGCCAGGGAGGTGGCCCGGAATGTCTCGCTGACGGGTTCGAAGTGAACGTTCGCCGCCTTGTTTGTCTTCCACAGAAATGCCAGCCCGTCGAGGTTGGCGGGCCACGCGGGCGGGACAACCGGCAGCTTCGGATTCGCCACGGCGTTGGGCGTTTGGGCGCGGTCGGTGACGCCGTCCAGCAGCAGCGTATCCTTCGTGCCAACTGGTGTTGCCAGGACAACGTGCAGCTTTCGGTCGAGCGGGCCGAGCTTGAATGACTCGACTGCTGCGCCCGACGTGAGCGAGAGCTTGGCGTCTTTCGTCTGCATCGGCTCGTCGAAGGCGACGACCAGGTGGGTGGGGTCCATCACCGACACGGCACCCTGCGGCGCCTGATGGGGCACCACGTTAACCGTCTGTCGCAATGTTTCTTCACCCAACTTCGCAGTGATCCGGTATGACCCGGGCTTTGTGTACGTGTGCGTGCCTTCGGCTGCGGCTTTCTTCATGCCGTCGCCGAAGTCCCACTGCCATTCGCGGCCGCCGAGTTTCTTCGATGTCAGGTTTACGGCGAAGGGTGCCTCGCCCTCGAAGCCGCCGGGCACGAAGTCGCTTCCGACCCCATCGATCCAGAGTTCCTCGGCCTCGTCGTTCTGGCCGCTTCCCGCCTTGTTCTCGGTTATCTGGATCTGTTGGCCGTCGATCCAGTTATAGGCAACCATGTTCCTTTCCGTCGAGCACGCGAAATCAGCGCCGTGGGTCATGACGATCCACTTGTCGGAATTGACCGACCACTTTGGTCGGTAAAAATACTCTCGGCCATCGTTGGGCGCCGGCTGCCATTCGTTGACATGAAACTGCTTTAGCATGTTCCTTGCCGACCTGGGCGACTCGGGGTCCCAGCTTCGGATGTAGAGGTCGGCGTGCGTGTGGGCCATTTCGCTCACGTAGCGCCCGCTGGGCGAGAGGACCGAGCCGCAATTGAGACCGGCCGGGTTCGTCCACGGCTGGGGGTTGGCGAAATTGAGCAGCTTGCTGGTGACCATGAACCTGCCCGATTTCTTGGTTGCGTGGGACGAGAGCGTGAGCTGCCAGATCGGATACTGCGTCATTCCTACAAGCTCGTCCTCGCCGGTGATCACGTTCACTCGGCGAATGGTTTTCTTCGTCGGCGGGTCGAGCTTGTACGTCGGCGAGCCCTCCTCCGAGTAGTAAACCCAGTCGCCGATGGGCCAATCGATCGCGCTGGTTACACGGTTCTTCGTGTTGGTCAGCTCCTTGAAGTCCATTCCTTCTATGTCGGTGACGCACAGGTGGCCATCGAGCTTGAGGAAGACGACCTTATCGCCGGCGTCGTTGATGCGCGCTCCGCGCGCCTGGCCTGCATAGATGATGAACCTGTCGACGACCATATTGTCTTCGATGTCGTGGCGCACGAGGTCTCCGTAGACGTTGCGGTTCGCGCCCAGGCCGTCGCCCCCGCCTCTGCGGTGCGTGGAGATCGCGATGCCATCCATCGCAAGGCTGTAGCTTGTGGAAATGATCACTGCGAACAAGATCGCAAGTGCAGATCGCCGCGTCATGTCAAACTCCTCGATATGCTTCTGTGTTCCTGGCTGCCGTGAATCCTGATTCGATACATTCATAGTCGAGTCACTCATATTGCCGGATGTCAACTCCGTGTTTTCGCCGCTGGCGTACAGAGGCCTAGCTTAACCTCTTGGTACAACACGACTTGCGAACCTTAAAAGTGCCAGGCACCGAAAAAAGGCCTTTTTAAAGGCCTTTTTTCTTGCCGGCGAGGGTCCGTACGTGGGCGGTCGCGGCTGACGCGAGACCCTGCAGGCTGTACCCTCCTTCGAGTACAGACACCACCCTGCCGCCGGCGTGCTCGTCGGCAATTGTCATCATGATCTTCGTCAGCTCGCGGAAGTCGGCGTCGGTCAGCACGAATCCGCCGAGTGGATCGCCGATGCGCGAATCGAAGCCTGCCGAGATTATCACCAGCTCGGGCTTGAATGCGTTTGCCGCCGGCACGAGCTTGTCGGTGAATGCGCCGATGATTTCTTTTTCGCCGGCGCCGGCGGAGAAGGGGCAGTTGAGCGTGCTGCCCTTGCCCTTGCCGGCTCCGGTCTCGTCGGCGCGTCCCGTGCCCGGGTACCACGGCGATTGATGCGTGCTGAAATAAAACACGCTGCCGTCTTCGTAGAAGATGTCTTGCGTGCCGTTGCCGTGGTGCACGTCCCAGTCGACGATCAGAACCTTGCCGATCTTGTGTTTCTTCTGCGCGTAGCGCGCTGCGATTGCGGCGTTGTTGAACACGCAAAAACCCATCCCGCCGGCGGGCCTTGCATGGTGGCCGGGCGGGCGCACCACGCAGAACACGTTGTTTGCTTTCGATTCGAATACCGCGTCGACGGCGCTGAGCGTTCCGCCGGCCGCAAGCAGCGCGGCTGCCAGCGAGTCTTTACAGACGGTGGTGTCGCCGGTGCTCAGGTTAGTGGCGCCGGATGTGATGTCGCGCCTGGCGACGTCGAGGTAGCCCTCGGTGTGGCATGCGATGATCTCGGCATCGGTTGCGGGGCGGGGCTCGATCTTCTCGAGCCGGAGCTGCTTGTCGGCCTCGAGCGCGTTCATGATCGCGTCGCAACGCTCGGGGCGCTCGGGGTGGCGGATGCCGGTGATGTGTTTCTTGTACACCGGTGAATACACAATGCCCGTTCGGAATGGCGGTTTGCCCGGCGCCGCCTCGTCGCCCGCGAAGGCAAAGCCGCCGATCGCACGCAGCAAAGATGGGACAAATGATATCATACACGCTCCTCCGGCCAGCTTGAGAAAAGAGCGCCTGCCGGCGTGGCCGTGTCTTGCTTCATTCATTGCTTTGTTTCCTCCTCGCGCGTTGTCAGGGCCCATTGCCTTCTTCTGGAGCCGTGTTCTTTTCGGCGGTGGCCGGGGTCAGCGGCTCTTCCGCAAAGTAGCGCGTGTAAATCATGGCAAACCAGCGGTCGGCGTGCGTCTGAAGGCCGAGCTGGTTGAAGTGCACGTGATCTTGCGTTCGGTAGACGGGCCCAAGATCCTCGGTGGTAGGCCCCTGAAAAGCGATGCCATCGCGCCAGAGCATTTTCTGGCCTGCAATGACCGCGCGCCTGCCGGCGTAATTCCGACCGACCACACGGTAATAGGCGGCGGCGGCGACGAACCAGTCGATGTCATACCCGATCTTCTTGCGCATTGTCCGGATCGTCGCGGCCAGGCGGTCGCGGTATTGGCGGGCGGTGGTGCCCAGGGTATCGAGTTCGCCCTGGTGCCAGAGCACGGCGCGGACGCCGTTGGGTCCAAACCGCTCGGCCTGCTTGATCAGGTTGCTGTAAAGCCCGGTGCCGGGCAGCCATGCTTCGACCTCCGTATGTTGCAGCGTGGCGCCGCGAAAGCAGATTGGCACCTGGATCGACCGCGCAAGGAGGTCGCCCACGAGCGGCCACGGCGTGCCCTGGTCGGAGACGGTGGAGCCGGGTATCGGGCCGTGGGCCGGCACGAAGGTTCCGTCATCTTTCATGTAGACGACGCGATCGTCCCTGGCTTCCTGTCGCGGGCGGCCCGAATTGCCGGAGTTGGATTGCCCCGCGGCGATGAACACCTCGCCCACGCCGACCTTTTCGACTGCGCCGGCGGCGACGATCCGCCGATCCTTGACAGCGCGAAATTCGAGGCGGTACCATCCGCCGGCGGCCAGTGGCAGCATCCCCTTGAAAGCCCCGTTATCGATCGCCGACAGCCGGGTCCAATAGACGGACCGTCCCCTGGTGACGCCGGGCGAGAGAATCGCGCGCACCTCGATGAAATCCATCGGAACAGGGGCTTTGCCTTTGATCGTGATCGTTGCGGAATCGTCCGGGCCGCGCTGCTTCACGTAGCGTTCGGGCGGGAACGTGATGGTGAGCGTGTTTCCGGCGGGGCCGGGCTGTTTTGTTTTGCCGTCGAGTGCGGCCCAATCGATTGTGGGAGTTGGGCCGGCCATGGTGACTGGAAATTCGCGCCCGTCGGCGAGTCGCACGGGCTCGGGCATCACGGAGCCGCTTGGCTGCACGACTGCCGCGCCCCACGCATCGCTGACCGGATAGATGAAATCGTAATCCGGATTGCCTTTGCCCAGGCGGTTGAGGATATCCCTTATCGAGGTGCGCTGCCTGTCGCCAGTGGTGAAATTTGCCATTATGGTAACCTTGAGCCGATCGCCGGGCCGCAGCGGTTTGCCGTCAGATGTCACGAGCTTCCAGGGCAGTGCGATCTCCTGAGCGTATCCGCCGGCGTCGGCATCGGCGACGAACACCTGCCGGGCGCCGTCGGTTGCGGCAGCGTTCTTGATTCCATCTGTGTCGGCCCCCTTGCCATACGCGATCTCAACCCGGTCGTTGCCGTCCTTGCCGCGCCAGCAGGTGAGATGCGAGCAGCGTTCACGAGGTGTGTTGTGGGCGGTGCTCAGCCTTATCTGCAGGCAATCACCGAAAAAGCCGTACACGCCCTTTGCCGTGAGCGCGGCGGGGTTGTTCATCGGGGAGTCGTCCTTCCAACGGGCAAGGACGTAGAGGTTCTCGCGATCGTACATCAGGTGGATCCACGCCGCGAGAGTTTCGCGCTGCGTTTCAACGTCGGGGCAGGCGAAGATTCCGCCGCTGAGGTCCCAGTCGCCGGTTCGGCCGTCGATGGCAACGTTGCCGGGGGCGGGCAGCACGGGGATTCCGAGATTCTCGGTGGGTGTGGCCGGTGCCCGGCCGGAGAGCGCGAGCATGAGCAGGAGAGATAAAACACACAGGAGCCACGGATCAGCTTTGCTCATTCTTTTTCATCTCCATCGGTCACGCTGCTTACTGCCTCACTATTATGACCCGCCGCTTGCGTTCGCCGATGAGCTTGCCGTTGGCGTAGCCTTTCCACACGCCGGAGCGCTGGTAGGTGGCGACGAGGTGCGTCCAGGTGTCGGCGGGGTGTCTATGCGACGCCTGGAGCCACCCGTGCATGCCTTTCGCCCCCAGGCCGCCCTGCGAGTGCAGCCTGAAGCCGTAGACGGCGCCGCTCAGCGACTTGTCCATCACGATGCCGCCGTTGCCCGTAGGCCGGATCC
>JABMSA010000467.1 GCA_013202185.1 Planctomycetota bacterium | reverse complement strand
TGCCTTAAGGCTTGCCGTCAGGAGCTTGCGGACGGGTGACGATTTGAGCTTTCTCACCGTTCGCGCACTTTCGCGCCCGTCGCCTGCGGCAGCCGACAAGAGCGCCATCGCCGCGAGTTGTTTCTCTGCTTCGTCGGCGAAAGCATCTATCAGGTCGATCGTTTGCGCGGAAAGGGGCAGCGGCGGCGGCTCGCCGATTACCACCCCCGAGAAGCCCCAGGCGCTCTTTGTGGCTTGCGCCCCGAGGTGAACGTATTGTACGCCCCACGCGCGCACCTCTGCATCGGCGGGCGACCATCCCTCTGCCACGGGCAGGTGTCGCATCCATCGCATTCCCGCCCGGGCAAGTGCGCCGGTATTCAACTGATCGATATCGCTCAGCAGCGCCGTGTTGAATTGTATGTCACGAAAGCGCTCGGCTTCCGCTGCGTCCTGTGGTGCGGCATCGGCAACGACCAAGGAAAAATGGGTGGCCGGCACGGGGTTGATCACCTCGAAGCCGGATTCGCACTTCGATCCGCCAAGCCGAAACCCAAGGCCGTAACGACCGGGTGCGAGCGGCGCCGAGTCAATCGAATATGCGAGGGTTGACGCGTTCGCGGAAGGTTTCAGCGTTTCTTGCACCTGGGCAACGACACCCGAGGCCGTATCGAGTGCCAGCCGGGCCAAGCCGCCGCGATGCGGAGGAAGACTCAGCCACACGCGTATCTTCTCGCCGGAAACGAACGAATTCCGCCCGGCGGGATAGAAGAACTGCGGCTGCTCCTCAGCGCCCGCCGCTACAGAGCATAGGGCGATGAAGGCGATCGCAAGGAATGATACAAAGCTGCGGACGAAACGAACACGCTCGTTGCTCTGGCTCATTGTTCACCTCGTATTCAGCGTGGCCGGGTGCAGCTTTTCGGCCTACTTGCCGGACGGAAGTATTATAATGCGGCCGGCGAAGCGATGCAAGCATGAAGACGGTGGGACAGCGGCGGGCCGGCCATGTCGCCCGGGTGGACGTGACCCAAGAGCAGAAGCTGCAGCTCATCTCACGAGTTGGCTGACGCGCCTGAGGCGGCCGATCATCCGTCTTATGGTGAAGGCAATGGCTAGCCCCATACGCGCTCCTCTTCTGGCGTTTTTCAGCTCCGGAGTATTCGGGAGCGACTCGGATTGGACGATGTAACGTATATCGTTGTAGCGCGTCTCGGGATCTTTGAGGAAGCGCAGGGCGAAATCGACGGCGCCGGGCGCGGTGCCGTGCTTGCCAACCACCTCTGCTATCCTGCAACGCACGGCAAACGGGAGGTCTTCGTAGTGCTCGGTGAACGGCCTGAAGTCGACGTTGGCGCCATCAAGCTCGCCAAGGCGGAAAGCGGCCGTCCGGCGCTTTATGCGGCTGAGGGTCGGGTCGAGCACGAACGCCTGGAGGACCCTGCCTTTGTCTGCACTGCAATGGGTGACGAAGTCCGCTAACATTCTCTTCGTGCCCGGCGACAACCCCGGTTTCTTTAGCATCCCAGTGGCGAGATTAACGGCCTTCACCACCCACGGCGGACGCGGTTCATCTTTGTGCTGGGCAATCCACTGACGCGCCGGAAAGAGCAAACGCGTCCCGGCGACCGGGTATTGTTCCAGCAATCCGGCGGCGATGTCCACCAATTCTGCGCCGTCATCACGATATGCCCTGCCAAGGTAGTAAGCGGCAGAGCGACGAACCTCGACCATCTCTTGGCGATCGAGAAGCCGTTCGAGCATGTATTGTTTCAACTCACGGGTCGGGTGATCGCTGAGCCTCCCCAAGAGCGAATACGGTTTTCCGCCGGACTCCATCGGAGAAATCTCACCGTTAAGCAGGCGTCGCTCGAGTTCTGCCCTGGCAGCGGACGCGAGTTTGTCATCCTGTGTCGCCACTTCGATGATGAGAACGGCCACCTGATCCCCGACCGTGCCTTCTTTCATCACTTTGCGGCGTGCTTGGGCCAGGGCGGCCATGAGTTCGGCGTCCTTCCTCATTATCGTCGCGTTTTCTTCCCAGCGGAAGTAGTGAGCATAGAATTGAAGCCAGCTGAGCATGTCGACCGCCTGCGCATGATATTCGGGGTCATTCAGCAGCAGCAACGACTGGCGGCTGAGGCGCCTGATGGGCTCGGGGAGATCATCCCAGGTCGTGATCTTCGTCATGACGGCCCGCGCGCCAACTGCTGCGGCGAGATGTTCAAGGCCACGTCCGAACTGCCCGGTAGCCGCGCCGTCTGCCATGCACGTTTCGATCATCTCTCCCAGGAGGCTCAGTGCCTTCCGGGTGCAGTTGGCGGGAAGTTGCTTCCGGCGGGCGATCTCAAGGCACGTTTTCATTCCGTCGAGGGCGGCATCGCGGTCGGCGGGGTCGTTGCTCCGCATCAGCAGTTCCAGCCGCTCAAGCAATATCCGCGTGGCGCCATCTGCAAAACCAAATATCCAGTTGACGAAGATCAGCCTCTCGTCGTTCAGCGCATCCGCAAGCACGCTGGCGGGCGCCTTTTTCACGAAGTGCAGGAGCAGCGCGTCACGCCTGAGATACTTGTCAGACCTGAGCAGCACGCTCATCTGAAACTTCGTATCGTCTGAACTCAGGACGACGTCGAGC
>JABMSA010000037.1 GCA_013202185.1 Planctomycetota bacterium | reverse complement strand
ACTTGTCAGGCCTGTCAGACTTGTCAGACTGTTCGGGCCGTTTCCCTCTGGCGCGGACCTCTTGACGTTGGCGGTACAAGTTCTCGGTGAAGCCGCCTTCCCGGAGGAACTCGCGGCCCTGACTCTCATCTGGCTGCGCAACCGGGCTGCGGCCTGATGCATAAACCACATAATCATTCGGGCACGTGAGGAGGTGACATGGACAAGCGAAAACTCGGAAGAACAGGAGAGGAGCTTTCTGTCATCGGCTTCGGCGGCATCGTGGTGACAAACGAGACACCGGCCGCCGCCGCCCGGCTCGTCTCGGAAGCGATAGACCGAGGCATCAACTACTTCGACGTCGCCCCGTCATACGGCAACGCGGAAGAGCGGCTGGGTCCTGCACTCAAGCCATACCGCGAATCTGTGTTTCTGGCATGCAAGACAGGCCAACGAAAGGCAGCAGAGGCCAGGGAGGAGCTTCATCGCTCTCTCTCGCGCCTCTGCACCGACCATCTCGACCTCTACCAGCACCACGGCGTCAGCACTGTTCAGGATGCGGAGGAGATCCTGGGGCCCGGCGGCGCCATGGAGACCTTCCTGGATGCGAAAGAAGCGGGGCTCATTCGATATATCGGTTTCTCGGCACACTCAGAAGAAGCCGCACTGCTGATGTTGGATCGATTTCCCTTCGACAGTGTGCTTTTTCCGGTGAACTTTGCATGCTGGCATCAAGGGCATTTCGGATCTCGTATCATGAGCAGGGCATCTGAACTCGGGGTCGGACGCCTTGCGCTGAAGGCCCTTGCCAGGCGGCCCTGGACAGAAGGAGAGGAGCGGAAGTGGCCCAAATGCTGGTACTGCCCCGTTGATGATCTCGACGACGCCAAGGTGGCAGTGCGCTTTGCACTATCCAAGCCCATAACCGCAGCCGTGGGCCCCTCACACGCCGAACTCCTCTGGCTCGCATGCGACGCAGCAAGTCACTTCACACCGATGTCCGAAGAAGAGGAGAGCGCGATCGCCGACAAGCTGAGCGGCGAGGCCATCTTCCCGGGTTGAGCTGTAGCAGGCAAGACGCCCGACCATTCTATACCGACTCTCTGTCGTTGGGTGTCCGGGAAAGGAATAGAAGATGACAAATGACTTATCCCCATCAGTGCAAATGCAGTTCATGCGTCCAGCGCAGCTCGAAGCTGCGGCACGTGCTTTTGCAGTAGTCTACGTGCCCTTTGGGCTGATTGAATGGCACGGGAGGCACTTGCCCCTGGGGAATGACGCCCTCAAGGCCCATGGGATACTCGTGAAATGCGCCGAGAAGTATGGCGGCGTAGTCTACCCTCCCGTCTTCTTTCCGCATGCCATTCACAACCCGGAGACAGGTGAACTTGTCGAATCCGATCGTGGCTGGAAGCTCTCCATGGTGACGGCGCTGTTCGACGGGTTGAAGCAGACGGGATTTCGGGTCATAATTGGCGTCTCAGGTCACAACATTCAAACCCAGATTGACTTGATCAATGAGGCGCTGAAGCCGGTCGTGGCAGACGGCACGATCACGGGCATCGGTCTGTGGGAGATGAGCCTCAGCCGGTGCGAGGAGTCTGATTCAGATCATGCGGCGAAGTGGGAGACATCGAACATGATGTTCTTCTATCCCGATTTCGTGGACATGTCGGAACTGGGAACTGAGCCCTTGGCGCCAGATATGCAACCGCCGCACGGTATCGGCGGGCTCGACCCACGCGAGCATGCCTCTGTCGAGGTGGGCAGACGAAATGTGGAACTCGCTTCGGAAGCAATTGGCAAGAAGGCGCAAGAACTGCTCAAGTCGCTTCCGGAAGACAAGCAATCGTTCAGTTTGGAGGCCATCAGCCCAGAACACTGGTGGTCGGTATGACACCGAACAAGGCGTTGCACGCAACGGTCTGCAGCAATCTGTACGCAGATACAACTTCGCGCAGTGAAAGGAGTTGGCACATTGAGGATATGGGCAGAGACTGAAATTGCTCATCAAACCATCGGGTT
>JABMSA010000466.1 GCA_013202185.1 Planctomycetota bacterium | reverse complement strand
CATGGCTTCAGAACTGGCAGGAACGATCTTGGGTGGCCAACTTAGGCTTTGACCAACCCGTCCTGCGGCTGAGCGTCCCGCGACCGAAACTCGAACAAGCGGAAGTCGTGGGGACGGACGGGGCACTTGAGGACGCCGTCCTGCCATTCGGACTTGCCGTCCGGGCTTCCGGCTCGGGGCACCTCGGGGTTGATCCGCGACGCGCAATTGGTGGAGACGGAACCGTGAATGGGGCTGAGCTCTGATGGGAAGGTAACTCGGTTGCCTGAGCTTGCGCCGGACGAAACGGCGACGTACGATTGAGCCTGATCAGGGCGTCCCCAGCCGGGTGGCGTTCACTCCGCGGCTGAAAGGCACGTGCGGAAAGCCCATCTTCGTGAACTACGCTCCGCCTACGACCTACTCAATAAGCTGAGCAACACAATGCCCGCTGAAACCCATCCCCAAATCGCAAGCTTCATCTGGGGCATCTGCAATCTGCTCCGCGGACCTTACAAGCGGAATGAATATCGCAAGGTCATCCTGCCGCTCACTGTCCTGCGCCGGTTCGATTGCATCCTTGCGCCGACCAAGGCCGCAGTGCTCAAAGAACACGCCAACGTCAAGGCCAAGCCAGAAAACATCATCCGCCACAGGCTTTGCTCTATCACCGGCCACGCCTTCTACAATCTCTCGAAGCTGGACCTCCCGCGCCTGCTGGACGACCCAAACCAGCTCGCCCCCAACCTCAACAGCTACATCAACGGCTTCTCGCCCAACGTTCGCGCCATCATGGAGCGCTTCGATTTCGGCACCCAGCAGCACATGCTGGCCAAGATGCGCGCCCCGCAGGACGGCGGCAGCCGCCTCGCCATTGTCTTCAACGGCTCGCCGCTTTTCACCGGCGACGCCGGCGGCGGCGAGAGCAACATCCGCCAGTGGATCATCGAGAACGACTGGCTGGAGGCCATCGTCGCCCTGCCCGAGCAGCTCTTCTATAACACCGGCATCTCCACCGACATCAAGAAACTCGAAGGCGAAATCCTCGCCATGCTCAAGGAGGTGACGGCATGAGCAATCCCGACGAAACCCATCCGCCCGGCAAGGGCCAGTTCCTCGTCTATCCGGCCGAAGACGGGCGGGTGAAAATCGAGGTGCGGCTGGAAAATGAAACCGTCTGGCTGACGCAACAGCATTTGACCGACCTGTTTCAAACCAGCAAACAGAACGTCGGCCAGCACTTGAAGAACATCTTTGAAGAGGGGGAACTGGCCGAGAATTCAGTAGTAAAGAATTTCTTTACTACTGCCGCCGACGGCAAGGACTACCGCACCAATTACTACAACCTCGACGCCATCATCTCCGTCGGCTACCGCGTCAAAAGCGCCGTTGCCACCCGCTTCCGCACCATCAACGACCGCAACATTCTGACCCATGCGGGGAAAATCTCGCACCAGATGGCGAAGGAACTCGCCGAGGAGGAATACGACAGGTTCAACCGCCAGCGCATCCAGCAGGCCGACGCGGCGGGTGGCGAATTTGAGAAAGCCATCCAGCAATTGCCTCCGCCACCCAAGCGGAAGAAGGGAGGCAAGAAGTGAAGCTCCCGGCCTACCCGCGCACCAAACCCAGCGGCGTCGAATGGCTCGGCGACGTGCCGGAGCATTGGGAGGCAGGGCGTCGTTCAACGGCCCCACTACCGGTGGAGCCCGGCCGGCAAGGTCCCGGAGCCCGGAACGACCCCGAACTGGTTTCTCACTCTGTCGGGGCTCGATATCGATGCGCCCTACGTCGCGCTCCGGATGGGCGACAAGCCCTTTGCCGTGACGAACTACGCCTTCACGCTCGCCGAAGCCCGGAGCGCCGATGGCAGGGAGATCCCGCTGACGTTCTCTCGTCGCGGAGATGCCACCAAGGGCTTCTTCTTCGGCAAAGAGGGCGGGGGCTGGTCCAATGCCTCGGAAGGAATGCTGAACAAGGTGACCTGGTCCAGTGGGCTGCTGGGGATGACCTTCCAGGTGGGGCAGAAGATGCCGACGTTGCTGGAACCCTCCTTCGAGGGCGCGCGGAACATCTGGTTGAGCCGGATCCGCCGCATCCTCGACAGCGGCGCCGACGGCGTGGACCTCCGCCTGCTCTGCCACCACAATGGTTGCTCGGAGTGGCTCCGCTACGCGTTCGCCGAACCGGTGCGCGCGGAGTTCCGCCGGCGGTACGGGCGCGAGGTCGAGCCAGTCGAGGAAGACTACGAGAAGGTGCGGCGCATTCGAGGAGAGTTCCTTACCGGGTTCCTGCGAGAGGCCCGGCGGATCACGTCCGCCCGCGGCAGGAAACTGGCCGTACATTTCGAAGCCCGAGCCGAAGTGCCGCCCCACCTTGACACCGCGATGCAAATCCACTGGGACTGGGAAACGTGGCTGAATGAGGGGATCATGGACGAACTCACGCTGAAATACTGGTCTCCCGAAAGCGTGTTCATCCACGAGAACGT
>JABMSA010000465.1 GCA_013202185.1 Planctomycetota bacterium | reverse complement strand
CTTCCGCACAACCGTAGATTCAGGATTTAGCGGCGTTCCCTTGGCTTCCGTGACGGGGCACAGCACTCGGCACTCAGGTACACCGTCTATGGCGACCGCAGACAATTTCTGATGAAACATCCCACGGAAGGCCGCCACACCGGTTTTGGCCACTGCAAAACGCAGGCGTGCCCGACGCCGGTTTCGGCGATCCCCCAACCGGTCGAAGAGACGCCGAATCGCCTCGGCCACCCGTATGGTTTCCTCGGCCGGAAGCCAGGCAAGCCGATCCCCAATCCGCGACTCGGCGCCCATTCCGCCGCCGGCATATACAGCAAACCCGGGCCGCCCTTCAGACCCGTTCGCGATGAACCCGAGATCGTTGACCTCGGCCAGCGCGCAGTCTGCCGAGCACCCGCTGAACGCGATCTTGTACTTCCGTGGCAGATTGTAACTTCCCGTCAAGGTGATCAGGTATTCCGTCACAGCCAGGGCATACGGCGTGACATCGAACCGCTCGCACGGACAAATCCCGGCATAGGGGCATACCACGACGTTCCGGACCGTGTTGCCGCCACCGCCTTTGCAGGTCAACCCTTCCGCCAGCAGGCCGCGCATAATCGTGGGGACATTGGCAATACTCACATCGTGAAGCTGAATATCCTGCCGCGTGGTGACATGCAGTGCGCCGTGGCTGAATTGCCGACCAAGTTCTGCCAGGGTGCGAGCTTGCGCGGCCGTCAGCACGCCGCCGGGAACCCGCACGCGAATCATGTAGGCGCCATCGCGCCGCTGCTCATAGATGCCACGCGGCACCCGCTTGGCCTTGAACAGCGATGACACCAGTTCGCCGGAAAGAAAACGCTTCACGTCGCCTTCAAACCCGGCAATGTCATCCGCCAAGTCCACAGGCAGTTTGTAGGAATACACTGTCATAGTCTCACCTCTCTGTTTCCGCAATAGTCGCTTCTATCCGCTCAGGGACTCCATCCCTGACCCGGTACACGCCCAATATCGGCGGCTCCATCGCCAGCGACAGGATGACGTACGCCACGTCCGGCGTAAATGCCAGTCGCAGATCCTCATCCGACATACGGGGAGGTGTTGACGGATGACTGTGCCAGATTGCCAGCATCTTCAGCCCCATTCGCCGCATGTCCTTCACAGCCGTAAACTGCTCCTCCGGCTTCATGCTGAAATGTTCCGGCGAAGCGTCAATATTGGTCATCGGATAGAACTTCGTCACCTGGCCGACCGTGCCCGCAAGCAGGCCGCACGCCTCAAACGGTGCCGCCTTTCTGGCAGAAGCCACTAATTCGGCCCAAACGGCCCTTAAGATGGTCAGCTTGAAACTTCTGGGCATCTGCTCAGATCTGAACGTATCATGTTCACGGGTATCCACATCGCTCGGATGCGGTTGATCAAGCCTTTCAAGCAATGCTCGGACTTTGCTCTGAATGAGATCCCTCACCCGTCGGAATTGATCAGGCGGAAGATGTTTGGGGTCGGGGATGTCCCAGTCTTCACGCTCTTTCGCGCGCACGAAAGGACACTGATCATCGCAGCCCATTGTCGCCAAGAAATCGTATTCAACATCGGGAATCTCCGACAATGACTTGGACTTCTGTTTGCTCATGTCGTATCCTAGTTCACGCATCATCTCTATGGCCTTCAGATTGACATGCCCCAACGGATGCGATCCGGCACTATAAGGTTCCACCACGCCATGCCCGTGAATGCGCGCCAATGCTTCCGCCATCTGGCTGCGGCAGGAGTTCTCAACACAAACAAACAGCGCCCGTTTTGGTTTGGTCATATCTTCGATCTTTCCTCGTCTGTCAGGGTTCGCCCACTCCTTCTTGGTCCGCGCAACAGCAGCCGGCGCGAAGATCACACACCGCTGGCGCTTCCTCGTCTCTCAGCTCTCTTATGGAAGAATTTTCGCCGCACAAAGGGCATCGGCGATTGCGCCGCAACGGCACCTCCCTGAATTTCATTCTCAACGCATCATATACGAGCAGCCGATTGGTTAAGAGGTCGCCAATGCCCAATAGGAACTTGATGGCTTCGGT
>JABMSA010000464.1 GCA_013202185.1 Planctomycetota bacterium | reverse complement strand
TGGGAACCCGCTGTGCACTCGAAAGAGCACAGACCGGAAACCCTCCGCCTAACGTTGCGCGCACCTCTGATCTACCCGAGCCAAATGCTGATTCACGACGTTGGCATAATCAATCACGGACGCGACGGAGCGCGTCCCTCCAACCGATGGAGGGAATACTGGAGGGCCACGCTCCGTCGTGGCCGGTGATGAAGATTGATCTTTCCCTGACCGAGGTTATTTCCACACTTGCGCAATTGCGCAAGTATTCAAGGACATGATGTCAGAGGGGAAATGTAACGCAATAGTCTGCCAGACGGCAGACGCTGAATGGAAATCCGTATTCCGGAAACAACCCTGGACCGATAAGTTCCAGCTTGAACAAGAAGGCTAAAAAGGAAACCATGCCAACCACCACCTCGACCGTATCAAAAATGTACCGCCATTTTTGAACGGTCAGGTGAAGCGTTCTGCTTCACGGCCCGCGTAATGATGCGGGCCGGGGAGAGGTAAAGGTATTGAGATGGTGTTCGGGGCAGTTGGGAGCTAGAATGCTAGAGAGTGGACGGGGCAATATGGGGGAATCCATGTTGCCCCATTTTGTTGTCGATGCATAGTTCACGGGGACGAAGTCCGGGAACAGAAGAAGACACTGCAAGAATGCAACCGCCGATGAACGCCGATTCACGCCGATGTTGCGTAGCAAAGAAAGAGAAGCAGAACACAACCTTCGAGAGAGCCTTCTGAAGGTCAACGGAAAAAGTGAAGATTAGTTTGGGGCAGAATCCACCTGTCCCGTTTATCACGGGTTCTTCATCCGATCAGGAAGGTGCTTCGGCAGGCTTGTGAAAGCAGGCGGTCGTATCGCTGGCGACGCGGCTGAACTCGCCCTCCACATGCTGATATACGGAGCCGTGCCCATGAGGGCCGACAGAGAGCCTATAGCGGTAGTAATAAGAGGCGGTCAGCCAGCGTGACATTCTCGAAGAAGCCATACCCACAAGGGTTGACACCATATCGTCGAGCCATCCGGCTGACCGCCTGCATTTCACTGTTGCCTGGGCCGAAGCTGCCAAGCCTGCGGTGATTTCTTGGACAAGTTCAGTCCGTAAAGGTCGTTGAGCATCAGGTGCCATTCCTCGAGCGGCGCACCGGGCGCATACGCTTCTTGAATAGCTCCTGAGTTGCGCCACTTCACGAGCACCTTGGTCCACGCATGCTGATAGTAGGCGCGCAAATCGTTTCGGCTTGCGTTCCGACGCAAGGATGGCGGCAAGAAGAAGTCACAGTGATCGATCAAGTGCAGAGACGTGCGCAGCATCTTCCGCCCCATGGTGAACCGAACGTCCTGGCCTGCGGCCACTCGGCGCGAGTGATCGGCCTTCAGTTCGGGATGACCGAACATCCCCATCTTGATGGATGTGTCTACAACCAGATTCTTGACAACCCTGTTGCCTCGTCGCGATCGTCCGCGAGAGTGTGCCTCTTTCTCGGGGCCACCCGTCTGCTTGAGGCGATCAACGATGCCGGCGAACGAAGCCATTTGATGCGCCGGACGTCTACGGGCAGGATCGCCGAGTTCTGCATACAGCCCGGATGCCAACGTCATGCCTATGCCTTGCACAGTCGTGAGCATTGCACCCGGGGTGGAAGCCAGTCGTTTTGCAATACCTATCTGCATCTGATGAACGCATGCGTCCAGCGAACTATAGGTGCGCACCTCATTGCCCAAGCAGATCTGGAGTGTTTCGCACAATGCCACTGGTGTCGGCAGCACAGATTCGGCAAGGTGTTTGAGCTTCCGAACGGTCTCCGCGGGCTGGTGCACCTGGAAGGATCGGAATTTTCGCAATAGTACATTGGTCTGTCGTGCGTGAAGTTGTTTGGGGGAGAAACGCTCACTCATCAGCCACAGGGACGCCTGAGAGAACGGGCAGATCCCGCTCTGCGCCTCGTCGAGAAAGCCAGGCAGGAGTTGGTCAACCAGATGATGCGTTCGATGAGCAGAGGCACTTCGTGCTTTGACCAGGGAGTTACGGTGATGAGTCAGTTGACGGAGCACAACCGCAGAGCCATGCTCGGCGCCAATCGTGCGCCCGCACTTCTTGTGAATCACCAAGGATGCGATTCCGCGCAAATCCAGCTCGTCGGTGCTGGCAATTTGGTTCTCCCGTTCTTTGGCCGCAGCCCCGGCGTTCACCCCAACGATCATGCGCCCCGTGCTTGCCAGAGCGTGAACGAAGTTGAAGCAGAATCCGCCACAGTCCTCCCCGGCGAAGATCACATGCTCGGGCCTGATGCTATGCTTTCGGCACAGCCCGTCGGCTATCTTGAGCACAAACTGCACGCCTTCCGGGTTGTTATGCACATTGAACCGCTGCCTCAACTGGTCTCCTGCGCCATTACAGGCCAAGGCAACATGCGTCTTCTTGGCATAGTCCATGGGTATGCACATGACTTTCTTGGGTGATCCGGCATCTTCGAAGATCTTCTCTATTGATGAATTGCTCTTCTGGAATATACTACTCATTGGGCAACCTCCTCATAGGTTTACTGACACGGCTTCGTGCCGATGTCGTATCGAGCATTATATGCTCTTGTCACGCCCTTCGGGGTGATGGCGAGGAGGTTGTCCACTATTTTGAAAAACCGCCCCAGATGAAGGCGGGTAACGGAGTGGAGATGAGAGCAAGCTCTCCCCTCCGCTCCCCGCCATTCAGCTGGGAACCATAGGTATCACCATATCGGCGAAAGGCCGCCGAATGGTCAAGGTAATCGTTCGCTAAGAAATGAGCAAGAAGATGAGAAGAAAGATGCTGTGTGCCGCAGTAGCGGTGGTATTCATGTATCCTGCCGTTTACATATTCTGTTCGATGTT
>JABMSA010000463.1 GCA_013202185.1 Planctomycetota bacterium | reverse complement strand
GTATTGTTCGAGAACGGCCAAACAACGGCGGCCGTGGTCGTGGGCGCCGAAGCGGAAGAACGGATCCTGGCCGGAGCCGAAGCCATACGGGAGAAGGTGCAGAAGCTTGGCGGTTCGATCGAGATATGGCGCGTTGACAAGGTAACGGCGGAGCAGTTGGCGGGCAGGCATCTGATCGTGTTGGGATCGGCGCACAACAATCTTCTCAGCAAAGAATTGATCGAGAAGCACCCAGACGTTTTCTCTGGCGAGTATTTGCCGTCAGTCGATAACCCGGGGAAGGAAGGATACATCATCCGCACGGTGAAATCGGAAAACGGCAACTTCTGCATCGTCGGTGCGGGCAGCGATGTCCAGGGCACGATGTATGCCGCCTATTCACTGTGCTACACGATCATGAAGAAAGATGGTCGGGTCGTGGCCCAGTCGGTGCGCATATGGGACAAGCCGGACTTCGAGTACCGCTGCTTGGGCTGCTTTAGGAGTCCATCGCTGGAATACGCCAAGAAGATGATCGACTTGTACAGTCGATATAAGATCAACGTGGCGGAGGACCAGAGTCACTTCTACCGCAAGATGCCGTCCGAGATTGATGAGGCCGAGTACGAGAAACTCCGCGCCATTCGGGCCTACGGCAAATCCCGCGGCGTGACGATGGCGTACACGGGCCGTTGGACGTTGTCTATTCCCGCCCTGCCGGACGAGCAGTGCATGGCGTATAACAACAGCAAGCGCCTTACGATGTATTGCTGGTCGAACGAACGGATGTGGACGGAGCGCGAAAAGGAACTGGGGATTCTGCTGGAGAAGCTTCAGCCGGAGATCCTCTGGTGGCATTCCATTGACGGCAGGCATGCGCACTTGGAGGAGCATTTCAAGCATCGTTGCGCACGCTGCCGGGAAATGTTCCAGCGGCGGGCGCAGGCTGAGGCGTATTATGTCAACCGGATGTATGGGGTGATGCGCAAGCACAGCCCGGAGATGATGATCGGCATGTGCATCATTCCGTACGATGTAAATCCGGGCAGCGAATACAAACCGGAGATCAGGGCATTCTTCGAAGAGCTCGGCAAGCTGGTTCCCGACGATGTACTGCTGGTGGTCCGCGAGAACTCCGGCCAGGCATTCGACGGCTATCGTGAGGTGACGGGCAAGGAGCTTTACGTCTACCAGGCGCACTACGTTCACTGCGATTCGCGAAACTACCTAGGCAGAATCAAGGTGCTGGATTATCTGTGTTGGGAGGGCTGCCGGGACTTTCAGCGGATCGCACAGAGTCAGATCATGTGGAAAGCGGGCAGTGCCGCCGAAATCGAGAGCTATATGCTCGAACAGCTCTGCCGCGAACTGTTCGGTGATGAAGCCGGAACGCACCTGGCGCCAGTTCTGATCGGCGATTTTCGGGAGATCGTGAAATACTGCATGCGGGCCAGCCTGGACACCGCTCGCCAAACCAGCTTCAATCCGGACTACCTAACGGAACACCTGGCGGAGTTCAAAAAGGCGCTTGAGCATCTTGATAAGGCACAGACCTGCGCAGCGGGATTCTTCCCTGAGTTGACGCTGACGACAATTGCACATTACCAAAAGAACATCACGACAATGCAGGGCTGGCTGGAGATCTGCCGGATGAAACAGGAACAAGATCCGGCCCTGGCTGCGGAACTCACCAGTTTCGCCGCCTATTTGAGGAAAGAAAAGCCTGTTTACAGCCACGTGTACCTCAAAACGATTCGCCAGGTGCGCAAGGAAGTGGCCAAGTAGACCGGTGTAGTTAGTTTGTGGCCCAACTCTCTCCCGGCATTCGATTACGAGCGCGATTACCGAATTCTACGGACACAGTGTTCACCTCATTTCAGTACTCGCCCGTGGCGAGCGGCGGCCGGTGTCTGAGGGCGAAGGTCATTGGTGACCACGATCTGCTCGAGACGAGTGCCGGATTCACGGGTACGCATAGTAATGGTGTGCTTGCCCTGCTTCAGGCGCCACAATTTACCCTCACGGGGCATCAGCCATGTCCAGTTGTTGAACGCCCATGCGGGCACGCTCCACTGGAACTCCTCGGCGCCGTCAAGCGAGAAGAAAAAGGAATTGCTTTGTCCATTAGCGGCAAAAAGCCGTGCCCAGATCAAGTAGTCGCC
>JABMSA010000462.1 GCA_013202185.1 Planctomycetota bacterium | reverse complement strand
GGTGACCTTGCCGACGACCCCGCCCTTGCCCGGAAGCTGTTCGCCGCCAAGATCGGAAGTTTCCTTGGGCCGTTCGATACCGACGACGGCAAACTCATATTAAGGATCACCGCGCGCAGCGCCGGGCTCGACGCCGACGGACGCTACCACGGCACTGTGGAAGGCTGGACCGACGACGGGTTCGGGGTAGACGAAAAGATAAGTTATGAGCGGCTCGTCTCGACGGCCTACAGGGGGCTCACCGCGAATGACCTCGAAAACACCATCCGCGAGTGGTTGCTGATGATCCGCTACAGAGGAATGCTCGCCGAAGTGTCGGTAACGCCTACCGACACAGTCCGGCAGGACTATTACAGGCAACAAGAGAAGGTGCGAGTCGATCACCTTGCTTTCAGGGGCAGCGTCTTCATGAAGGCCGTTGAGGTTTCCGAAGAGGAAATCGAGGAGTTTTACAACAAGAACAAAGACAAGCCGGCTCCTGCGACAGGCGGCCCGGGCTACAAGCAGCCCCCGAAGGTAACCATAGAGTGTATCATCGCGCTCAAGCCCAGGCCGGCCGAAGCCTTCTACACCCAAGAGCAGCTTCGCAAGTTCTATGAAGAGAACAAAGACAAGTATCTCAGGGACCCCGATGCCGAAACACCGGAGCACCTTCCTTTTGAAGAGGTCGAAGAACGCGTCAAGAGCGATCTCGTTGACGATGAATTTCAGAAAGGCCCCGAAGCCAATCTCGAGCAGGCCGCCGAGGAACTCGACCGCCAGGTGCAGCACTACGTGGCCGCTCTCAACAACGAAGAAGCAACCCAAGACGACGTCCGGGCCGCACAAATCCAAATGCGGCAAACGGCCGGGAACCTGGAGCTGAAGTATCAAGAGACACAGCCGATCAGCCGGAACGCCAGAGACCTCTACGGCCGGAACAGACAAGATCTGCTCGATCTGCGCCAGGGAGGGCAGGAGTTCATCGACAACATCTTCAGCAACGAATACCTCACCGACGACGAACTCAAAACAGCAAAGCCCCCGGAAGTTCGCAACAGGGTGATAAGCCAAATATTCACGCTCCGGTCCGGCAGCAAATATCTTTTCCGGGTACTCGAGCGAATACCCACCACGGTCATTCCGTTCGACGAACTGAGCAAGGACCTCCTCGACACCGTCCGCACCGACAAGAAAACCCAGTTGGTCATGGAACTCGCCCGGGAAGAAGCCCACAAGATGGCGGCCTTGGTTCGTGTCGACGCCTTCAACGCCCTCGCAAAAGAACTCGAGATCCAGCCCGCCGTCAGCGAGGAATTCGAGGCCGGCCGGCTCCCGGAGGCCATCGAGCAAGGCTCGGCCCTTGCAACAGCGGCAGGCAAGCTGCAGGCAGGCGAAATGAGCGGCATCATCGACACCGGCGATTCGCTCAGCGTTGTTCTGTGCCTGGCCGGCGACGAATACGCAAAGCTGATCTGGAAGACACTGTCGTTCGGGCTGGACAGGGAGATCAAGGGGTCGGAGCTCGGCGATACCGAGCTGGCCGATCAGCTTGTGAATAATATCGAGACCTACGCCGCCGATGCCCCTCTCAAGGGCAACGCCGGCGTGCGCTACGTGGCCGCGAAGTACAAGGACGTGGAAAAAACCATCTCGCCTACCGACGACGAGGTCAAAGAATTCTACGAGAAAAACAAGGCCGAGAAGTTCGCGGACAAGACGCTCGAGGAATGCCGCGCCGACATCGTCATCGCCATCAAGGCCGAAAAGGCACCCGCCAAGGCCGACGAACTGATCCGCGAAACACTCGCCAAGGCCAAAGAAGACGGCGCGGACCTCACGGCACTCGCCGACGACAACGACGCACTCACCAGCGATTATGCTTACGGCATCAAGCTCGACGACACAACCGACAAAGAATTCATCGGCAAGGCCGAAGATCTGGCGCGGACAATACTCGCTACGAAGAACGGCGACATTGCCGACCCGCTGAAGATTGAAGACGGCGTGTTTTTCTTCAGGGTCGAATACAAGAGCCTTGGCGACAGCAAGGAGTACTTGGAGGAGATGTCGGACGAAGGCAAAGACAAGGTGCGCGAGGCTCTTCTCGATAAAAGCTCCGCCCTGTCGACCGTCGACCGGGCGCGGATGCAACTTGGCAGATACGTCGCCAGAGCCTTTGAGGAAGCGCCCGACCGCCACCTGATCCAGATCAATGAAAAACTTGGTGCAGCCGCCAAGGATGCACTCAAGCTCGATGCACAACTGAGCCTCAACAACAAAAGCTCCCTCAGCGAAGAAACAATCAACACGCTGCTGAAGCTTGAGCCCAACACCCTCAGCGACGTAGTTCAAGACAAAGACGGCCGCCGGGCGTCGGTCTTTCACGTCAAGAGTGTGCAGCCGCTGCAACTGGCCAAAATCGAATACGTTCGGGTGAGGCCCAGGAACATGCTTCAGATTCCTTCCGACGACCCGGAATACAACGAGAAGGCCCGGGCAAAGGCCCTCGACGCAGCCCAACGAATACACGCAGCAGCAAAAGACAAAGCCTCACTCAAAGACACATTGAAGGCACTGGCCGACGAGCTTGAGGTCAACGATCCGCTTACCGCCGTCACCACCAGCTACTTCGTTGCGGGCGCCGAGTACGTGGGCGGCATGGCCTGGGGGCTGGGCCTGTTCGAGAAAGCATTTCAACTAGAGCCCGGCGAGCTTGCCGACATCGAGGATACCGGCACAGACATTTTCGTGGCGCGGGTGGTCGGCCGGATCAAGGAGTGCCGGGAAGCGAAAGTCAAGTTTGTTCGCGTGTACGAACCCAGCTTCATCACGGCAGACATCAAGGCCGAACAAGCCCCTGCAGAAGCCAAGGCGGCCATGACCGCTTTTCGTGAGGAGGCAGTGAAGAAAGGTTCGCTCGAGGACGCCCTCGAAACCTTGAAGAAGGCAATGCCCAAGGACGGCGACAAGGTCTCCGTCGAAAGCCCCGAAGGCTACGCAGCAAGTCATGTCGGCCCGCCGAACGTCTTTCCGACCAAAGAGGAGCTTCTCGACGCCGTCTTCGCCACCGAGCCCGGCGGATTCACGCCCGTTGTGAACGTGGTTTTAGCACACTACGTGGTGCATGTACTGGAATTCCGGCAGCCCGGGAGCGTGACGGTCGATTGGACAGGCCTCAGGGGAAACCACCTTTCCGATCCTGTCGGCCTTTCCGACGAAACACTCAACAAGTTTTACGACGAGAACAAGGAAGAAAAGTACAGGATGGACAAGCAGTGGGAAATAGCCGGGCTACTTGCAAAGGACGACGCCTTCAAGGAACAGGCCGAGAAGGACGCAACCGACGAAGCACTCGCGAAATACTTCGAAGACAACAAGGACGACTACCAGTACGCCGATCCCGAAGGCCAAACGGTAACCCCCGAACTTGACAACGTGAAAGACAAGGTGAAGCGGGCCTTCGTGGCCGACAACACTCCCAAGCTCGCCGCCGCCGCCCTCGAGGCCGCCAGGGCCCAAATGGCAGAGGAAGACGCCGACCTCGAGGCAATCGCAAAAGAGCACGGCCTCGAACACAAGAACTTCGGCCTCGCCAACAAAGAGAAATTCGGCAGGCAAACGACGTTCGACCCCATAAAGGGCTTCAAAGACTCGATCTTCGAGATGAAAAAGGGTGAGGTGAGCGAGACAAAAACGACAAAAACCGATCACTGGGTCATCAAGATCACGGATGTGAAGGAATCACATATCCCCGAGCTCGAGGAAATCGAGACAAACGTCCGACGAGATGCCGACACCGCTCAGCAGCCCGAGCGTACCTTGACCGCCGGCAAGGCGCTCAGGGAAGAAATAGCAAAAGCCATGGCCGACGGCAAGACCTTCGAGCAAGCCGTTGCCGGGGCATCAGTCAGCTTCCAAAAGAGCGCCAAGGCCTCCCACACCGTCGGCCAAAGTGCATTTGCACGTCGAATATATAGCGGCGGAGGCCGATACAGAGGAGGCCGGGGCAACCAGCTAAAGTTCGTTGAAGCAGCCTTTGCCCTCGAGCCCGGAACAGTGAGCGCACCCGTTCTGGAAGAGAACGAACGGAGAACGGCATACCTGCTCCTCTTGCACGAACGCAAGACCCCCGAACCGGCTGACGAAGACCAACTGAAACAATCACGGAAGATGATGGACAGGATCGGCGCGGTCGAGCTGACAAACGACACAGTGGAGCGCGTGGAAAATCAGGCCGCCTTCATCTACATGAAATAACCGCCGCGCTCAATGGCAATATTTTCATTGAAAAAAGGCCGCCACGGCCGGTACATTAACATTGATGCAGTGACCGGCCAGGCGGCGTGCCGTCAGCTATGAACAAAAGACCAGACAAACCGCCGATGCGAACGCCGCGCGGCGCAATCCTGGCGGGCGGCCGAGCTTCCCGGTACGGCGGCACTGCCAAGGGGCTGCTCGAGTGCGGCGGCGTCCGCATCATCGACAGGCTCATTGCCGAAATGAAATCTTCCGGCGTGGCCGAGATCATCATCATCGCAAACGATCCGCAACCTTACCGCTCGTGCGGGCGCGAGATCGTCCCCGACCTGCGCACCGGCATCGGGCCGCTCGGCGGAATCGAAGCGGGCCTGGCGCACTATGCAGCCCGGTGCGACGCCGTGCTCTTTCTTCCGTGCGATCTGCCCGCCATCACGGCGAACGAGATTTCGCTGATGATGAACGCCTTCGATGCCGAAGGCGCGCCGATTGTCGTGGCGGAGGATGAGGTTTTTTTTTGGCATTCGTTATGCACAGTTGTGCATACCGGTCTTCTGGACAGAATCTGCAAGGCGATCGACAACGGCAAGCGCAGCGTCCATCGCGTCTGGCGGGAGTTCGGCGCAGTGGCCGTTCATTTTGATGATCCTGCACCTTTTTTCAACGTCAACACGTCCGACGACATGCGTCGCTGGCAAGAGAATCACGGGATATGCAAATGAAAACAGTACTTATCGTTCCCGAGTCGATGGCGGAGTCGGTGGCGGCGTTCGTAGAGTCGGAATCAATTCCGCTCGGTGTTTGCACAGCCAACGACACCTCGACGGAGCGCATCATACGCGTGGTGCCCACTGAAGAACGCCTGCAAAGCGACGGCTCGACGCTCTACGCCGGCGGATGGATCACCTGTGCGGCGGCGCGGGCGATGGGCGCCGAGCTTGGCTTCGGCCTGATGAAAACAGGCAAACTGCTCGACTTTCTTGATGTCAAGATCCGCCGGTGCGAACTCGGACGCTTCAAATGACAACCACGTGGATAATCAGCGGGGCGCGAAGCGGCGTGGGCAAAACCCACCTTGCGCTCAAGCTCTGCGATATCCTGCCCAATTCCGTGTATGCCAAGCGCGGCCGCAGCGGGCCGAAGCCCGGCAAGCCGCCCAACTGTTTCAAGACGGAGAAGGCGCTCAAGTCTTTCCTCGCGCGGGCCGCCACCGACTACGAGCACGTTGTTGTGGAATCGAACGGCCTGGCACGCAGCGGCGAAGGCGACGTTATAATCTTCGTCGACCCCCTCCCCGGGCAGGATGACATTCGCCCGGACGCCGAGAAGCTCCGCTCGAGCGCGCACCTGCAGGTCGGCCCGGGCGCCGATCCCGACGACTGGGAGCGCTTCCTGTGCGACAAGCTTCCAGACGCCGCAATGCGCAAAGCCGTGTGCCGGGCGCTTGCCGGCCAGAAACGTTACGCCGGCAGGCCGCACGCTTCGATCCGAAGCAAGGTGTGGTTTGTTCTCGGCAACACCCACATCTTCGGCTCGGGCCTTGCGCGGCTGCTGGCCGACATCGATCGCTTCGGCACACTGCGCAAGGCCGCTGAGGCGGGGCGCGTGAGCTATCGCCACGCGTGGGATATGATCAAGGCCGCCGAAGCGCACCTTGGCAAGAAGCTGATCATCCGGCAAGCCGGTGGCCGTGGCGGCGGCCGATCGACGCTCTCAGCCGAAGGCAGACGTTTGCTGAATCTTTTTCAACGCATCAATACAGAGGTCGCGGAGTTTGCCGACCAGCGATTCGCCGCTCTCTTCACCCACGAGATGCCGGATGAATAACACACAGGTAATTCCGCTCGACGATGCTTTCCGGATCGTGGATGAAACACTCGCCGGCATAATGCCCGCCGCCGAAACTGTTTCCGTTCGAGAAGCCATCGGCCGCACGCTTCTGGCCGATCAGGTTTCGCGGCTCGACCTCCCGCCCTTCAACAAGTCGGCGATGGACGGCTACGCGATCATCGAAGGAGACGAACGCGATGAGTACCGCCTGCTCGAAACCGTGCCCGCCGGGAGCGTGGGCCAGGCAAAGCTCGTATCCGGAGCAGCCGTCAAGGTCATGACCGGGGCGGCCGTGCCCGAGGGAGCCGGAACGGTGATAATGGTCGAGTATACCGAAGAGGCCGACGGGATAGTCAAGGTCAGCAAGCACGGCGGCAAGCCCAACATCTGCCTGAAAGCCGAAGACGTGCGGCGCGGGCAGACGATCCTCTCCGCCGGCACGACCCTCGATGCCCTCGACATCGCCAACCTGATCGGCTGCGGCGTCGGCGAGGTGGAGGTGGCGCCCCGCATTCGCGTTGCCGTCATCTCGACCGGTGACGAAATCGTGGATTCACCGACCGACCTCGCCCCCGGGAAAATCATGAATTCCAACGGCCCGATGCTAGCGGGGCTGGCGCGCCGGTTCGGCCTCGAGGTCGTCAGCGAAAAAGTCCTGCCGGACGACCGCGCCGCAACCGTGGCCGGGCTGCGCTCGGCTTTGGACCGTTCGGATATCGTGGTGTTTTCGGGCGGGGTATCGGTTGGCGATTTCGATTTCGTTCTCGATGCGATCTCCGACGTTGGCCTCACCGTGCACTTTGCGCGCGTCAAGGTCAAGCCCGGCAAGCCGCTCACATACGCCACCACCGCCAGCTGGCCACCAAAGATCGTCTTCGGCCTGCCGGGGAATCCGGTGTCGGTGTTCCTGTCATTTCACACGTTTGTGCTGCGCGCGGTTGCGCTGCTCAGCGGGGCTCGGCCCATGATCCGCGAGTTCACATTGCGGCTCGCCGCCGATTTCAAGCGCGGAAAGCCCGGGCGCGCGCAGTACGTGCCCTGCCGCCTCGGGCGCGACGGAACCATCGAGCAGATCGAGTTTCACGGCTCGGCGCACCTGACAGCCCTCAGCCAGGCCGACGGCTTTTTCTTTATTCCCTTCGGCGTCGGCGCGCTGAGCGCCGGCAATGAAGTTGCATTCCTTCCCCTGATGAGTGCGTGGAAATGAAAGATACATTCGGCCGCACCATCAACTACCTGAGGATATCGGTGACGGATCGCTGCAACCTGCGCTGCCGATACTGCATGCCGGCGAGCGGTGTGAAGCTGCTCCGGCATGAGGATATCCTCAGCTTCGAGGAGATCGCCGAAGTGACCCGAGCGGCGGCGGGCATGGGCGTTACAAAGGTCCGCATCACCGGCGGCGAGCCGCTGGTGCGCCACGGCATTATTCAGTTGGTCGAGGCCCTGGCCCAAATCGAGGGCATCTTGGACCTCGCAATGACCACCAACGCCACGCTCCTGCCGAAATACGCGCAAGCTCTCGCCGACGCCGGGCTGCACAGAGTGAACATCAGCCTCGATACGATTGACCCCGCCGGCTACAAACACCTCACCCGCGGCGGCGATCTTCAGGCGGCCCTCGCCGGCATCGAGGCCGCACAACGGGCCGGCCTTACCCCCATAAAACTGAACTGCGTAACCGACGAAGACGGCGGGCCCGGAGAAGCCCTCATTGAATTCGGGCGCGCCAGGGGCATCGAGGTCCGCGCTATTCGCCGCATGGATTTCGGCATCGGAAGCTTCTCGGTTGTCGAGGGCGGCTCGGGCGGCGACTGCCCCCGCTGCAATCGGCTGCGCCTCTCGAGCGACGGCCGCGTTCGGCCGTGCCTGTTCTCCGACATTTCTTTCAGCGTTCGCGAGCTGGGGCTGGCCGAAGCACTCGGACGCGCCGTTCTCAATAAGCCGCAGGCCGGCGGACCCTGCGAACACAACTGGATGCATGGCATAGGAGGATGATATGAAAGAACTCTCTCACGTGGACGACCAGGGCCGAGCACGAATGGTCGACGTAGGCCACAAGACGCCCCAGCGGCGCACCGCCCGGGCAACGGGAACCATCTCGATGTCGCCTTCGACCATCAGCCGGATACGCGAAAATCAGATCAAGAAGGGCGACGTTCTGGCCGTGGGCCAGATCGCGGGCATTCAGGCGGCCAAGCGGACCGTCGAGCTGATCCCCCTGTGCCATCCGCTGGTGCTCGACAAGATCGCCGTTCAACTGGACGTGGCCGACGGGCACGTTACAGCCACCAGCGAGGTGCGTTGCGTAGGGCGAACGGGCGTGGAGATGGAAGCCCTCACCGCCGTCAGCGCCGCGCTCCTGGCCGTGTATGATATGTGCAAGGCGGTGGACAAGCAGATGC
>JABMSA010000461.1 GCA_013202185.1 Planctomycetota bacterium | reverse complement strand
TTTCAGGATCGGGTAGGCTACGCACTCGGTGGTTCCGGGTGCCACGGTGGTTTCGATGAGGGTGAGGCAGCCGGGTTGGATTTTTTCGCCGATGGTACGTATCGTTGCCTCCAGGGCGGTCATTTCCGTCCAGCCGTTGCGGAGGTTGCCGAGCTCGTACTTGATGTAGTCGCACTGAACGTCGACTACCACGCAATCGGCGAGCTTGAGGCAGTCGTTGTTGTAGGTGGCGGTGAGCGTTTTTTTCTCGAGCACGCAGCGCCGTATCATGGGATCCACTTCGGGGTCTTCGGCTTTTACGGGTGCCTCGCCGCGCCGAAGCAGGGGGATCTTCCAGTAGCTTCGGGTGCTGGGCCGCTGGCAGCCGATGACGAATTTCGTGGGTTTGCCGGCTTGGCTGTCGACGGTGTCGGCTACGATGGCGGCCATCACGGCCCCCACGAAGCCCACGCCCATGACCACTACGATTTCCTTGCCATCGGAGCGCGCGGCGTTGGCCAGGGCCTCGACGCGCGCGAATTCTGCGGCGTATTCGTCTTGCCGTGGAATGCTGAACTTCTCGCCTGCGGGGCTCACCGAGTACTCTGCCATTGTTGCTCCTTTTGTGCAAGCGGGCCGGATCGGGGCACGCGTTGGGCCGGTTGCGTTGCCGTTCTTCCTGTGCACTTTAAGTATAGGGTTTTTCCGGCGATTATCAACTGTGAGTTTTGCTGTTCCTCGAATGTGAAATGGGCCTTGCTTTTCCGGGTGGCACGTCTTACAATACGTACTTGAAACATCTCTGCCGGCCGTACCTGACGGGAACAAGGTGAAAGGAGCCCACAAATGTGCGTGTTCGATCACTCGCGGAAAGTCTTGTTTGCTTTTCTTTCGGCTCTGCTCTTGTCCGGGTGTTTGTCGTATCGCGTTGAGGGGTTGATTGCACATTCCGCGCTGAAGACTTACCGCCGGCACGCGCTGGTAGGTCTTTCGCTGGCGGACGAGCAGATTGTCATGGCGGCGTACCTGGATGCGTTTCCGGGCAAGGACATGACCTTTGTCGTGGGGCAGAGGCTGCAAGGGCTGGTCAGCGAACAGGACATCCAGGCCGGGAGTGTGAACGACGAGAAGCGGGAGCAGATCGCCGAGACGCTCAAGATCGACGCCATCATCTTTGCCACCTACGAGCACCGCGTGGAGGAGGCGGCGGAGGGGACCGCCATGCACTTCAGCAAGCTGCTGCTGCGCATCGTAGACATGACCACCGGCGAGATATCGGGCTCGGCGATCGTGACGGCCAAGTCGCGTTCTGAGGCCCCCATGAGCGCTTTGGCTCACAAGGCCGTTGCGGAGCTCAAGGCACGCCTCGGCGCGGGGGCCGCCGAAGGCGGCAGCAGGCGCAGCTCAATGTCGGCGAGCGAACGATCGCACCGGCGGGGTACCGACACCCCGTAGATTGCAGATTGTCGGATGATCGATTGAGAAGTGAGGGGCCTGCCGGGGGCGCACTGGTTGCCCGTGCGGGTGTTACTTGGGCAATGCTGTTTCCTGCAGTACCTTCAGAGCGACCTCGAGGACCACATCCCCCATTTCAGTTGAGAAGTCGACCGCCACGCAAGGCACTTCCTTGGGCCGGTGGATGTAGTGGCTGAGGCCGAGGATCACGCGCGGGATGGAGATGAACGTTGTTATTCCTTCCTGGGCGAGGATGGTCTTTGCGACGCCGGCTATCATGTTTGCCAACTCGCCGACACCGTCGGCGATGAATTCACTGCTTACATCCTCGTCACCGAGCATTTTCGACATCACCCGCTCGGCCGTTTCTCGCGGGAAGCTGAGGACGACCGACCCGAAGGCGTTGCCCGACAGCCCGATGATCGCCGAGACGTCGTGGGAAGGAGTGTTTTGTTCTTTGATGCCGACGCTCGATCGGTGAGGCGTTACACCCACGCTCGACTCGAACACCTGGGTCATAGCTACTATGAATGGGTTGATGTACTCCACGCGCATTTTAGTAGAAATCCTCCAGCGGCCAAATCCGAAAGATGTGCAGCAATCCACCGCGACGGCGGTGTGCGTGTTTGTGCTCTTACGTAGGTAGTATCGGCGGTTGCACAACGGGTTTTCCATGTTTTCTTCACATTTTTCGATGTCGGCGATTCCATAC
>JABMSA010000460.1 GCA_013202185.1 Planctomycetota bacterium | reverse complement strand
GTGTGACGTCGGCGGCGGAGTCTTTGACATCGCCGGGGCGCTCGTCGAGGTGCACCGGCGCTATGCTCATGCCGAGCACGTCGTTGAGCACTTCCACCAGCTTGTTGATCGATATCGGGCTGCCGCAGGCGCAGTTGAACAGCTTGCCGGCCGCGCCTGGTGCAGTGCACGCGAGCTTGTTGGCGATGTAAACGTTCTCGACGAACGTGAAGTCGCGTAACTGCTCGCCGTCGCCGAAGATTGTGGGCTGCTCGCCGTTGAGCAGCATCAGGATGAACTTCGGGATCACGGCGGCGTACTGGCTTTTCGGATTCTGCTTCGGGCCGAACACGTTGAAGTATCGCAGCGACACGCACTCGAGGCCGAAGATCTCGGTGAACACCTTGCAGTAGTATTCGCCCACCAGCTTGGCCACAGCATAGGGCGACAGCGGCCGCGGGGCGAAGGTCTCCTTGTTGGGCAGCTCGAGCGTATCGCCGTATGCCGACGACGAGGCCGAGTAGACAACGCGCTTAACACCGGCCTCGCGCGCGGCCATCAGCACGTTGAAGGTGCCGTCGATGTTTGCCTCGTGGCACCCGCGGGGGTCGGCGACGGACGCCGGCACCGACGGCTTCGCGGCCAGGTGCAAAACGTAATCAACCCCGTCGACCGCCTTCTCGATGTCGGCCGCGTTGCAGATGTCGCCTTCGATCAGCTCGATCTTATCGAGGAAATCGGCGATGTTTTCTTTTCGGCCGGTGGAGAAATTATCGATGATGCGCACGTCGTCGCCGTCCTTGACAAGGCGTTCGGCGATGTTCGAGCCGATGAATCCTCCGCCACCGGTCAGCAGGTATTTTGGCATTCAATTTTTCTCTCAGGTCTCTATCCTACTTCGTTGTATTTTCTCTGACGATATTCCACGCCAAGTTCTTCGGCGAGGCGCTTGCAGGCGTCCAGGTTCACGCCCGGGTAGTCGAGGGCCGTTACCGTCACCTTCGGCAGGTGCCTCCGGGCATCCCTTATGAAGCTGATCACCGCCTCGTGCGCGTGTGCGCCGTGGCCGGGGCGGCAGATTTCGGCATACTGGTCGGAATCGGCGGTGTTGAGGCTCACCGACACCTCGTCGACGAGGCCCGCAAGCTCGCGCGCCACCGGTCGGCCGTTGATGAGGTCGGCGTGCCCGTTTGTGTTGAGCCTGTCCCTTCCGCCGCGCTCTTTCAAGTATGCGGCCACCTGTTTGAGGACGTCCAGCCGCTGGGTGGGCTCGCCGTACCCGCAGAATGTTACCTCTGCATGGCGTGTGGGATCGCCGATGGCCTCGATGATCTCTTCGGCGTCGGGCTCGGCGTCGAGCTTCAGCCAGTGGCCCTTGACCATCGGATCAATTTCGCGCCGGCAAAACACGCAGCGGTTCGAGCAGCGGTTCGTCAGGTTCACATACAGGCTGTCGCGTATCTTGTATACGATCGAGCCCGTGCCGCCGGTTTTGCCTATGCCAAACAGCATCCTCGTGTTGACCGACGTGATCCGGGCGACGTCTTCCGCCTGCAGGCCGTAGATGCCCGCGAGCACGCCCGCTATGTGGACAACGTTTGCCGGCTCGTTGCGTTTGCCCCGCACCGGCTGCGGCGCGAGGTAGGGCGAGTCGGTCTCGAGCAGGAGTCGGTCGACCGGCACGGCAGCCGCCGTTTCGCGGAGGTCGTTCGCCTTCTTGAACGTGATCATCCCGGCGAATGACAGGAAGAACCCGCGTTCGAGGAAAGCCCGTGCATCGTCGGCGCCGCCGGTGAAGCAGTGCATCACGCCGCGCCACTGCGCGCCCGGGGCTTCTTCGTCGAGTATCCTCAAACAATCGTCGTATGCGTTCCTGCAATGTATTATGATCGGCATGTCGAGGTCGAGGGTGAGCCTGACCTGCCGGCGAAAGAGCCGCTGCTGGGCATCGCGCGGGCTGAAATCATAATGGTAGTCCAGGCCGGTTTCGCCGATGGCGACGGGGCCGCTCTCCCTCGCCAGGCGCTCGAACTCCCCCCACTGGCCGTCGTCGACGTCCTTGGCATAATGCGGGTGCAAGCCGACAGCGTGATAGACCTGCTCGTGCTGCGTGGCGAGCGCCCGCGCCCTGCGACAGCTTTCGAGGTCACTGCCGGGGTTGACGATGCACTCGACGCCTGCCTGCTGTGCCCGCTCGAGGAGTTCGGCTCGGTCGTCGTCGAAATCGGGGAAATCGATATGAGCGTGAGAATCTATGAACACGGTAAGACATCGCCGGCGTCGTGCATTCTGCTTCGGTTTTCCATGAAGTACATTGTATTGGCGGGACGGGGGAGAATCAAGACTGATAAGGAGAGTGAGGCATGTCGGTGGAAATGGCGCGTAGCTCGATGATGTGTTTTGCTCCGGGCAAACGGCCGAGCGTCAGTTTTTCTTAAGCTCTCCCTCTTGGCTCTTGAGCCAAATGTAAAGACGGACCATGCGCGAGTTGAAGAGGTACTGTCCTCTGGTTTCTCCGCTGCGCAGAACGTGCAGCCCCTTCATCCTTCGGAGGAAGTTGTTGAATTTGCTTTTTTCCTGCGGGTTGAGGTCTTTTGATACTTCTTGTTTCGTGAAGCTCATTACGCTTGACCCCAAGGCCCCGATCTTATTGAGAATGGAGTGGTAGTCGTCGCTCCTCAACGCCCTGAATACTTGTTGATCCACATATTTCTTGCCTACCTCTTCAGCGGCCCGAACGATGGCCACTGTCGCGTCGTCCGCGTCAACTCTACCGTCGGTGTCGGCCCAGTAGGCTTCGTCGCCGAGCAGGTGCATGATTTTTGGAAAGCCCGCAGAATAATGAGTCAACAGCTCCATTGCTTTCGGGTCTATCTTCATGTTGGCGGATTGGAACGCGGATTCGAAAAACTCCCGCATCTCCTGATCGGACAGGACGCCAATCGTGATAATATCGAAAATTCGTTCGACAGGCTGATGCCTTTGGATCATCTCACTGCGTCTTTCCTCCACGCCGCAGAGAATCAGCAGCAGAGGCACCGGTTCCTTGCCCATTGCGTTGGCTTCCACCAGCCCTTTGATAAAGTGCGCGAACTTCGGGTCCGAGGTGATGCCGTTGATTTCGTCCAACACGAGAGTGATGCCGCTGACACCCGTATCCTCCAACTGATTCTTGATCTCGCCGAGAAAACCCAACATGGATTGCGGCTGGGCTACTGAGGGCGCATCCTCTTGCAGAGCGTCGAAATTGAGGTTGAAGCCAAATGGTTTCTGCCGGCCTATGTATCTTGCCAGCCAGTTCTTGATCTTCTCGGCGCGTTTTGGGGCAAACACTCCGGAGCGTATGGTGCCTTCCAGGACCGCCGCAGCCATGTCCGTGAGGTTGTCGCAGCCGCCAAGGGAAGCATAAACTCCATGCAGCCCGTGGTCTCTTTCCGCAAGAGACTGGACGTATCCGGCGATGGACGTCTTCCCGATGCCATATTCCCCTTCGATGAAGATGGAAACGGGCTTGCCCAGGGCAACCTGCTTGACGCCGCGATCCACTATCCGCTGTATCTCGCTTGCACGCCCCACAAACAATTCGACCGGCACGGGTTGCTGTGGATAAAAGGGAGTTTTTCCTTTGTCGATGTCCGTCATAGCCAGTTTCCATCAAGGCGCGGACCATTACGGCTCTTCAAGCTGCCACAATCATATTATAAGCGCACAGTGAGGACGGATCAAGACATATATGATAATATCCTTCGATTCTGCAACGCCGCTCCAAACACAACCTACGCCTTCCTGCGGGCCATCGCTTTCATCAGCGGCCTGAGCATTCGCGGCTCGCGCTCGAAGGCTGCGGCGATGGCGCCCGCCAGAAAGGTGACTGTTTCGCGCGCGAGGGCGGCGGGGATGCGCACGCGCGCCGCACCCGAGGCAGGCATGCGCGCCAGGCCCTCGATGACCGACACCGCCGCGCGGGAGATTGTCGTGCAGCGATCTTCCTCTGAGCTGCATTGTGCGCACGTGGGGCCGCTGTGGATGAAGCTGAAGACGACCTGCGCGCCCTCAATCTTCGCTCCGCAGACTGCGCATTCGCCCAGGTTGGGCATGTAGCCGCTCAGCTTGAGGAGGTGCACCTGGAAGAAGGCGAGAGCCGCTGCGGTGTCGCCCTCCGCCAGGCGGGTGAGTGTTTCGGAGAGCAGGTCGTAGATCTCCGGCTGGCCTTCGCCCTCTGGGCTGGCGTCGGCGGCGACCTCAGCGGCGTAGAGCGCGGCGGTGGTGCTGTCGGCCGACTTGCGCAGGGCCAGGTATCGCTCGCGGCAACTGAACTCGGTGAGGAGGTGCAGCCCCGTGCGCGGGCGCACGAGGATGGTGGCCTGCCCGCGCGTGAGGAGGTCGATCTCGCCCTCGAAGATGCTCTTCGGCCGCCGCGCACCCTTGGCAAGCCCATGCATCACGCCTTGCTCGCGGGTGAGCAGTGCCACCACGTAGCTTGTTTCGCTGTAGTCGGTACGGCGCAGGATTATGGCGTCGGATTTGACGTATCGCGGGTCGGGGGTAAGGAACATCTGCGCCTCGTGCCGGCCGCACAGGGCATGATCAGCCGGGCCACTCGCCGGTGAAGACTTCCACCGCGGGGCCGGTCATGTACACGTTGCCGTCGTCGGCCCATTCGAGCTTGAGGTCGCCGCCGGGCAGGTGGACGGTTATCGTTTTGCCGGTGCGTCCGGTGAGCACGCCGGCCACACACGTTGCTGATGCCCCGGTGCCGCAGGCGAGCGTCTCGCCGGCTCCGCGCTCCCACACGCGCAGGCGAACTTCATCGTTGGCGAGTACCTGGGCAAACTCGGCGTTGGTGCGGTTGGGAAACGCCTCGTGGTTTTCGATGAGCGGGCCGATCCCGCGAACGTCGAAGTTATGCACGTCGTCGACATACATGACGCAATGCGGATTGCCCATGGAAACGCACGTAACAATGAACTCGCGCCCTCCGGCGAGCAATTTTTCGTTGACGACCTTCCCCGCGGGGCCGCGCATCGGCACGTCGATGCGCTCGAGGATCGGCCGGCCCATGTTCACGCGCACGAGGCCCACGGTGCCGTTTTCGATCTCCAGCTCGAGCGTCTTTATTCCCGCGGCGGTCTCGACGAGCAGTTGCTCGCCGGCGGCCAGGCCGCGCTCGGAGGCCAGCTTGCCCACGCAGCGGATGGCGTTGCCGCACATCTCGGCCTCGCTGCCGTCGGGGTTGAACATCCGCATTCGCACGTCGGCCACCTCGGAAGGCAGCACCAGCACGAGGCCGTCGGAGCCGACGCCGAAGTGGCGGTCGCTTATCTTTCTCGAGAGTTCGGCGGGGTGCGTCACTTTCTCATCGAAGCAGTTGACGTATACGTAGTCGTTGCCGCAGCCGTGCATCTTCGTGAACTTCATCGCCGCTTTCCTCTTCTCTTTCGCTTCTTCTTTGCGGTGGCCGACAAGGTGATGGGCTCGACCAGTTCGGGCTGCGGCGTCTGGTAGATTGCCATCCTCACGCCGCCGTGCGCGCATGCGAGTTCCTCCCAGGAGGGCCTGAGGAACGCGAAAAGCTCCGGCTGCGGGTGCTCGTGGAGGTAGCTGTGCGAGAGCGTTTTCATCAACTCGTCGTACTTCTTCGCCGCGCCGTGGACGTACTTTCTTCCTTCGAACCTCCGAATATCTCCGTTGAAGTGCGGGCTTATGTGATACAACTCGTGAAAGATCGTTGTGATCTCGTCTTCGAACGAGAGGTCCTGAAATCGCGGGAGGCAGAAAGATACTATGTAAAGGATCTCGTTGTCCTCGTGAACGACCGTGGGAACACGATAGACGGCAGCCCCCTTTTCGATCGTCTGAGAGCCGTTCTCGAAGCGAAGCGGCACGGTTCGAGCATACAGGCCCGTGTTGTGACAGTTGCGCGCTTTGATGCATCCGACAAGCACCGCCTGCATGTCTACGTGCCCGAAAACATCACAGCGCGATGCGATGTCTTCGATCAGTCGACTCATCGCTGTAGCATAGTCAAACAAGCGGCGCCTCCTCTGGCTTTTCCAACTGCTCAAGATTATCGATAAGTTGTTCGCCAGATTATCGTTGTCTCACCCGGCGGAGATTTCAGCGTTGCGCCGGGCGGAACGTTTGATTGCGATTGTATTATTGCGTTTTCGATTACGGCGCCGTCGCCGATGGATACATCCTCAAGCACAATGCACGATGCGAGCGTGCATCCTCTGCCGACAACACTGCCCCGGCCGATGCTGACATTCAAGCGAATATCGGCTGCGTCTTCGACTCGGGCGTCGGGCGCGATCGCCGTGGTTTCGCATACCTTCGCCTTCGACGATACCCGGGCGGAATCCGCGATGAGCATTTCTCCCTTCTCGGCAAGCTCGCGCCCGACGTGTTCGTTTGCGGCGATGAGCGCATCCGGATCGGTGAGGTTTGCCCAGAATCCGGTGATCGGCATCGCGCATATTGTGCAGCCCTCGTCTATCAGCTTCTGAATGCCGCCGGTCAGCTCGTGCTCGCCGCTCGGGGCCGGCGGCAGGTCCCTGGTCGCCTCGAATATCTCCGGCGGGAAAACGAAGACTCCCGCGCTGACCAGGGGGCTGCCGTCGTCGGGCGCGGGCCGCTCCGCTATTTGGGCCACGTTGCCGCTTTCGACAAACACAGCGCCGACTCCAACGGGCCTGCCTGTGTCGTATGTGCTGAGCACCGCCCGGGCGCCCTGCCGGAAGAACTCGGCCGCACGCACGTGATTCGCCGAATGCGCTATGACGTCGCCGAACGCGAGCATGAAGTGCTCGCCACTCACGAATTCTTCCGCCAGCATCGTCGCGCCGCCTGTGCCGTTGAGCGCTTCCTGCACCACGTACGTTACATTGACGCCGCCAAGGGGCTCCTGCTCGAGGCTCCGTTTGATTTGCTCGAGTTGATGCCCGATTATTACAAGGGCGTCGGTTGCGCCCGCTTCGGCGAGGCGCTCGAGCGTGAGCCGAAGCGCCGGGCGATTGGCAAGCGGCAGAAGCGGCTTCGGGCGTTCTTCGCATAGCCCGCGCATCCGTGTGCCTTTGCCTGCGGCGAGAATTACAGCCTTCAATCTCTCACCCGAAACAGTGTTGTTGCATGTGAATATCGTTCAACGGGGGAGATAATAGCAGGAAGGCCGAATCAATTCAAGGCGGAAAATCTTCGGACATCAAAATAGCGCGGCCCTCAGGGCGCTTCGCGCACAAGCGTCGTAACCGACCGCCCCTGCAAGAGCAGGTACTTGCCTTGCCATTCGGTGAGAACGCATTTCTTCGCGGGGGTTGTCTCGTAGCGTTTCCAATCACCGGGCCCGACTGCGAGCGCCGCCCGCTTCTCGGCGTCGGTTGGATTGACGACCACTATCACAAACCCGCCGCCTTTGTCTTTGAACGCGCTGACGAGGAGGGCTTCATCTTCGGATCGCGCGGCGCACCGGATCATCCCGGGCCGCACGAAGCGGAAGTAGTTCATCGATGTGTAGAACTTCGGCGTGATCTCGTATTCATCGTGCAATGATCGCGTTCTTTGCTTCCGTGGTCTCGATGGGCAGCGCGGGCCAGTTGAAAGTGTTCGGATCGTCGTTGTCGTTGCGGGGCTCGAGCGACAGCTCGTCGCCACCCTCCCCGCCGAGCGCCCTGATTCGCAACACCGACACCCCAAGCCTGGTGAAAAGGAGATCAAAGACCTCTTCGCGCTGCCTGGGATGCGGGTGTATCCAGCCCATCGTTCCGCCGAATCCGACGATCGTCTGGTGGGTGCTCGCCCAGTCGACCGAGATCTTCGGCCCCGAAGGCTCTCGGGCGGATGCGGGCCGGCTTTCCTTCTGTTCGGGAGGGCTATCGACGGATTTGTCGCATCCCTGAAGGAGCGCGGCGATCAGCAAGAGCAGCAATGCAGGTAGGAATGTTTTCATGAGTTCGGCCTCCGTGCGTTACGCTTCTCCCATCTCGTCATCATCAAATCACATTCTACAGGAAGGTGCCGACGGATGTCAAGCATGGTTCCGGGCAAGGGGCATCGGGGAAAAGGCCGTAGAGGAAGGCGCCTTTAGCTCTGCTATTCATCTTCGTCATGATTTGTGGCTCGAAAGCATGCTCTGTCCAGCTTCCGTGAACCTTATACGTCCGAAATCTCCCTTCGTGGTCAAACAGTGCTCGCGCTTCCTTCGCAGCCACGCATTCCGGCTCCGTTTGCCCCTCCCGAAAGTACAGCACAACTGAACCATCCTCCGTGCCGTGCACATCTCTGAACATCGTGTCCAGAAATATCCCCTCGCTCTCAAGTCGTTGCCACTCCATCAGTTACAGCCCGCAAGCAGGTGGCTCGCCCGCTTGCATGTCCACATCGGCTAGCTCTGCGCTATCTTGTGCATTCTGCCACACTGTGCCCGACTGTTATGTCCGTCTTGCCGGTAAGCTCTTGCCCGCCAACACCTTACAAGAGGGCCCGCCCCTTTTCGGGCCTGATCTCTTTGAGGGCGGCACGGCAATTGCTGTTTCATCAGGTAACGCTCACTGAAGATCGGAACTTCCGACCGATGAAAGGAGGAATTGCTGTAATGCTTCGAATTCTACTGGCACTCAGTTGCGCGGCGCTCCTGGCGCACGGAGCGCATGCAACGCCTGTCTCAACAATCACCGACCTTACGCTGCCGGTTTATTTTACACCAAATGGAGGGGATTTCGGGCGTGGCATTCTTGTGCTGGACGGCGTCACGTCTTTGGTCGTCGACTACGAGAACTCGCAAACCACCATCGACGACATCAGCTTCTATCTGTCCGCGTCCTTTTGTGTTGATCTCTCGATCGGCGAGCAAGCCACAGGCGTTTTTGTGGGCGGCGAAGTACTCCTGCGAAGCGCGTCCGGAAGCAACCTTCTTACCGGGAACACCCTCACCTTCGCGCTCACGGAAGACATCGACACCGGCGGCCTCCTGCTGACGACCGGATCGTTTGATGTGCTGTCGGGCAGCCTGCAAGACATCTTCGGCAGCGCCGGCGCAATGTACGATACGGAGATCGTGGTCGACCCCGCGTCGATAAGAAATTTCAACAGCCCCTTCACGGGCTTCATAGGCTCCGCCCCCTACGATGAGCAGGTCGACGATCCCAGCCCCGCGTCCGTGCCTGCGGTGGTTATACCCGAGCCGATGACTATTGCGTTTCTCAGCATGGGCCTGGCGGGGCTTTATCTTCGCCGGAAAGCACATTCATGAAGTGACCGAGCGCTCATTCACGACACGCCCGTATCAATACTTCTTGTACTTTTCGTAAACGCTCATCATCAGCTCGTAGCGGTCCAGCGGCAGGCCCGGAAACACGCAATTAGAGGTGCAGAAGAAATATCCGCCGCCCGGCTTGCCGCTCTTGATCGCATACTCGGCGCTGGCTATCACGTCATCCTCCGTGCCGGTTTGCAGCTTTGAGCAATCCACGTTTCCCATCAGGCACATCTTGTCGCCTGCCAGCCGTTTCACTTCTGCGATGTCCACGCCCGCCATCGGATCCAGCGAATGCAGCGCGTGCGGCTCACACTCCGCCAGTTGATCCAGCACCGGCATGATATTGCCGTCGGTATGCTTGATGACCCACGCGCCCATGTCCTTGTAGCCTGCCACCAGCCGCTGCAGGTGCTGCGTTATGAACTCGCGGAACATCGGCGGCGACAAGAACGGCCCGCTGTTGTAGCAGTAGTCGGCGCACAGTGCGAAGCCGTCGATGCCGTTATCGATGTAAATGGCATTACGCTCGAGCGCGTGCGTCACCATATCCGCCGCGCGCCGAATCATCTCTTCCTTCTTCTCAAACAGGTTCACGAAGAACTCCTCCATCGTGTTCCCGTCGGGGATCGAATACGTGGCATCGCCGTGAACGACGAGCATATAGTTGTCGCCCGTCATCTCGCGGATCTTCTTTCCGATGGCAATCCGGCACTCGGCGTCATGCGCCCGCGACAGAAAGATGATCGAGTAATTGTATCGCTCGGCGATCTTGACATAGAGCTGGGCGTTGTGCTCGGCCAATGCCTCCTGTTTCGCATCCGAGAGGTCGTCCCACTCACCCGTCGGCTCAAACTCCTCGCCAAACGCCTCCTGCGTTGCAAAGAAAACCAGCTCGAAAGTCGGCACTTCATCAGGCTGCCTCAGGCTGAGCGCCTCCACGGCGCGCTCCTTGGGCGTCATCATCAGTTATGTCCTTTCCATAAGAGAAAAGATTTTCCGGTTTCAGTGTGCATGATACTGATCCGAAGGACCAAGAGTTCTTGAAGAGGGTCACTTCATCTCGAAAACCCGAACCGTTCCGCTCCAATCGCCGACCGTCAGCAGCTTGGCGTCCGATGCCATCGAGATCGAGGAAATCCGCGTATCGGGAATCCTGAAGCGCTGCAGCATGCCCTCAACGGTAAAGACCGACACGATGCCGCCCAGCGAAGCCGCCGCAAAGCGCTTGCGATTGGGAGATGCAGCAACCATCTGCACGTTGTGGCCCAGCTCGAACGCGCTTCGGCTGCCGTCGGAGCCCACCAGCGCAACCGTGCCGCTCTCGCCCACGACCACAGCCGCGCCCCCCTCGCCCTGCTCAACGGCCTTGATCGCACAGTTCATATTCCACTCCCACGCCGTCGAGCCATCGGCCGGTTTCATACTTCTCACCGTGCCGCTTCTGCTGCCGGCGAAGAGCGCTCGGCCGTCGGACGAAAACGCCAGGCCCGTGCAACTCTCGAAGTCCTTCTGCCGCAGCTTGCTCCCGCGTTTGTCGAAAAACACAACGCGGCTGCCATTCGCCACGGCCGTTTGCCCGCCGTACCATGCCACCGCCGCCACCGGCCCGCCGGCCTGCTGCGGCGTCTCGGCGAGTGTGGCCGTCCACATCAGCTCGCCGAGCTTGTCCAAGCCAAAAACACGCCCCGACGATGTCCCGAGAAACGCTGCCGAGCCGTCGAAAGACAAGCACGCGGCGCTGATCTTCTCGCCGGTGGCCTTGCCTGGGATCTCGAACCGCCACCTCTCGGCCGAGACTATCGTCAGTTGCACGGCTGCGTCATCAAAGCAAACGAACGCATCGGCGCCGCTCGAGGGCAGGAGGAGTTTTCGGATCGGCCTTTCGTAGGTGAGTTCCCACACCTTCTCGCCCCGGCCGGAAAACGCGCACACCTCGCCCCGCAACGAGGCCGCAAACAGAAACCGTCCGCTCAGCGGCGCTGCGACACCCGCTATCGAGTCGGACAGCTCGAACGAGCGCAGCGCAGGCAGCGTTGCCGGCGGAGTGGCCGACGCGGGCGATGCCGCCTCGAGTGTGCGCACCTTCATCGAGCGCTCCGGCTTCGCATCGCGGTCGCTGAGCATATCGTACAGCGCCCGGCGCCCGCGGGCAAGGCCGACGGCGCCGTCCGCCCACACGGTGATCGTCTCGCCGCCCGGCCGAAAACCGGAAAGCGTCCGGAATATGACTGCGCGGCCGCTGCCGTGCCCGCCCATTTTCAACGGCGCCAGGGCACGGTCGCAAAGATGCTTGATTAGCGCGTTATCCGACGGACTCCCGAGCAGGACCGTATCGCCGGGAAGCTGCGGCCGGCCCGGCCCGAGGACCTCCGTGTCGCGCTTGACCTGGCACCTGATCGCGAATCGCTGCAAGTCGCGCGCCAGATCTTCGGCTGCCTTGCGGCCTTCGCCCTCGCCGGCGACGAGCGTGAGGGTTCGCGCACGCTTCAGCAAATCAGCGCATCGCTTCGGGCCAAACACATCGGTGAAGCCGAGCGCGGTGACAACGTCCACAGGCTCGCGCTCGGGCATTATGAACGCCGTGCCGTGCGATCGGCGCGAAAACAGCTCGGTCACCCTCACAAACCACCGCCCGCGCTGCTCGTTCATGCCCAGAGGAAGCACCAGCCGCAGCTCGCCGCGCTCGAAGAAGCGATACACGCGGAACCTCTCGGCACCGGCCTCGTCGAGAACGACCGCCGCCGCCGGCACGGGCGCCGACACCGCAGCGCCGTGCTCATCCACTATGTCCGCGCTGATCGTGAGCTTCAGCCCTTTCACCTGCGGCTCGGCAAGCTTCACCGAATCGATCCGCCCGGGCAAAACGGCGAAGAACTTCGCTTGGCCGGGCGCCATCGAAACGCGAATCGTCGGGCGCTTCCCGCCGGGCTCGGGCGCATCCATATCGGCCTGTTCGCCCGCGAAAACATCGTATGCCACGGCCGCACCCGGCGGCAGGGCTATCTGAGTTGCGGCGGGTGCGCGGCCGTCGAGCGTTCTCAACACGCAGAAGAACCGGGCCGGCGGATCCGCGCCAAACTCCGTTATCAGAAAGCCGCCGCGCGAGGCAACGATCTCGCGGCGCACAACGGCATCGAGCGCCTTACGGAGAGATTCATCGAGTTGTTCGGCTTCCGGACCATCCGGCGAATTGCCGGAGAAAGCGAACGGCAGCACTTTCGCACCCTCGATGGCCACCTTGCCGCCGGCATCCAGCAGGGCGCATCCTCCCGCCTTGATGAACTTCTCGAGCCTGTCGACTGCACCCTGCGGAAGCCGCTCGAGGCCGGGGGCGAGCACCGCCGAGTATTGCTTCAACGATTCGGCTGAGTGCTCTTCTCCTATGATCGCCGGCGCGATGCCCAGCCGTGCGCAGGCGCTCCACGCGGCGGCGACCCTCGCCGGGTACGCGCTGCGCCCTCCTTGTGCGACGGGGTTGGCGCCAAGGTCGTGATACAAGGTTGTGAGCGAGTTGAGGACCGCCACTTTCGACGGCCGGCGCTCGAGGGCCGTCAGGAAGTCGCCGTAGCGTGTAACGAGGTCGTTGAGCGACGCCGCTTCGGCCGCCAGGTGGAGGTCCGATTCGGCATCGGCCGCCGCCGCGGGATACACGATCCCCGACGCTCCCGACGCCAGTGAGTTGTACACCATTGTGCGAAGATCGACGGGGCCGACGGGCGCCTCGCCGTGCATCAACCACAGGTCGCCGCCCGCACCGGCCGCTTGCACAAGGGCCGCCTCAAACAGCGGCTGCAACGCGCCCAGTTGTGTGCGAGCCGTTCGGCATATTATAATGTTACCCGCGTAGCGGATGCGATCGGCGCGCGGGCCCGCCGACACGGTTCCCAGGAGCATTGCCTCATCGATCATCTTTGCCGATTTCATCCAGGCGTCGAGCGTCGACGGCCACAGCCCCGCGCGGAAAGCGAGGAACCGCCGCCAGTCGTCCCAATTGCTGTTGCCCTCCCACCAACGCGGCGCCCGCATGCCGTGCGTGCGCTCGTAGGCGCCGAGGGTGGCGCTGTCGGCAAAGGGGTTAGTGAGCCGGTAGTTGTAGATCGGCACCTTCGTCGCATCGAGCAGTCGCCGTGCCTCGGCGGGCACATCGATGTTCGGTTCCTTGTCGATTCGCTCGGCGATGCGCTGCACCTCGTCCGCCAGGGCATTGTCGAGTTGCCGGCCGCGCAGGAATGCCTTAAGG
>JABMSA010000459.1 GCA_013202185.1 Planctomycetota bacterium | reverse complement strand
GCTCGAACTGGGCGACCGGTGTCGGGCCGCCGCCGGGCGTCTCGAGCCGCTGGGACTCCTCGGCCACCTGGTCGAACTTGAAGTCGCCCGCCGGGCCGCAGCAAATCACGCCGAACATTTGCAGGTTGCAGTCACACGCCCAGGGCATCCAGTAGAGATGTCCGCCAGAGACCAGCGTCCCGGTAAAACACGACGGACGCATCGGCGAGATCCATTGCGTCTTGCCGCTGTCCGGCTCGACACGGATGGTGCCGTCGCCGCCGCCGCGGAAGAAAATGCTGTCCGCGCTGCCTGTCACACGCGTGCAGGCTGCTCGGGAGATGCCGTGGCTCGCCAATACCTTGCCGGTGAGCGGGTCGAGCCTGTGCGTGTCACCATTGATTCCATTCGCGCCGATGATATACAACCCGTCGTCGCGGATCAGCACGTGCGGGTTTCTCTCGGCCTTGTACGTCCACAAATGTCGGCCGTCGTCGGTCGAGACAGCAGTGACGTCGAAGACCTGCGGGCCGGCGAAAATCACGGCCTCGTCCGAACATCGCAGGTAGATCGTGCTCCGCCAGCCGGTATAGGCAATCTGGTACGGGCAGTAGGGGCCAATCGCCTTGAACAGTTCCGCGTCCTTTTCGGCCGTCCTTCGCCAGATCTCCTTGCCTGAGTTCGCATCCAGACACACGATGTACTCGCCGAAATGGCTGAAGTAGATCCGGCCGTTCTTCATGCACAGGGCCCGGCTGTCGATGGGCAACTGCTCCTGGTGGTGCCAGAGGACGTCCTTGGTCTTCAGATCGATCGCCAGCAAGGTCTTCGAGAAACCCCATTGGTGGTCCTTCAGGTCGAAGGGCTCGTCGCGCTTCCATGTCGCCGGATCGAATGAAGCAGGGTCCTTGACGTTGTAGCCGTCGGAGATCTCGTTCCATGGCCAGCCGCCTGCGGTCCTTCGCCAGCGTTTGACGTCGTCCAGCGGCTCTTGCTCTCCCACCAGCGCGTAGAGCACGCCGTCGGCGATGGCCATCCATTTCCAGAAGGTCCCGCCGGTCAACTCCACCGGCACGGTGATCTCGTCGGTAACTTCGCCGGTTACGGGGTCGATCACCTTGCACGATTTTTCGTCGCCGAGGTAAAGGGCCATCGGCGTGGCAATCATCGTGTTGCGATCGACCATAATTCCCGAGGTCAACGGCTGCTTCCAGAGCATGGTGCCGTTGAAGCCGTTAACCGCCATCAGGGTGTCGAGCCATGGCTCCGCGCGCTGCTTCCAGGCGACGTGGCCAAAAGCTATGAAGACCCGCCCCGCCGAGGCCACGACGTTCTGGGGCGCCGGCCCGTGGTGCGGCTCGGCAATGAACTGGGTCAGGTAGGGCGCCAGCGCCAGGCGGTCGTTGCTCTGGGGATTGTTGTCGGGAGCGTAATACGAGTGGGTCCAGTGGTCGGCCCCGTCGGGGACGGGTTTTGTCACGACCTCTTGACCAAGCAGTGCCTTTCCGCCCGGCCGCAAGACCCGAAGCACCTCGGCCCTGGGGATGCCCGCCGAATCACGCATCGCCACCAACGCGTCGGCCAGATTGTCGGCCAGGTGGATTCTCGTGGGTTCGCCGCTGCCCACATAGACCCGAGTGCCGTACATGTCCGCGGCGTCCGCTGCCCGGCAAGCCGCCTGCCGGTCCTCCGCCCCGGAGACTTGAACGTAGAAGGTCAATTCACTACCCCTGGCCAATCCCAGTGCGAGTTCGCACCGGGGATCGTCAAGCACGACGCAGATGCCTTTCTTCACGCCAAGCTTGCCCAGCACGTCTTGACTGTCGCTCTGCTGGGCCGCGAAGACGCTTGACGCTGCTGCGAAGAGAACCAGCAGTGACCATGACGCAGTACGGTTCGTTCGTTTCGGCAGTTTCATTTTCACTCTCCTTAGGCATGATGATTTCGGATTTGGATCTCAGCACCGTTATGAGGCAGTTGTCCGCTGAACGGTACAAGCGGTATTGTCGTTGACTCTGTCTGTGCCGTCAAGATTCCGGCCTGGAAGGGACCAACCGGGTTGCGTGTACTGGTCCTAGCGGCGGTCCACGCGTTGAAAGGCAGAGAGGTCGTTCCAAGGTCGAGCGGGCGGCAATTGATCTTGCTCGTCGCCGGTGATGGCGGCCCTCTTCCCGCACTATGAGAGTGGGAGAGGCGAGCAGGATCGCAAACAATCTCTCTGAAGAGACGCTGATCGAACCGCAAAAAGGCTCAATATGTCGTGAGTCCGAAAGACGTTGGGAACCTCGGACGAATTGGCCTCCCGCCCGGGAGGGGGCCGTGGTTCACCCGTCTCAGATGGCTCGACACGACCGTTTTTCGGCGCGATTCCGGCGCCTTGAAAAACGTGTTCCACCGACGTGGAACGGCCCCCGATCAACGCAGTCCGCTGATGGGGGGCAGGGCAGTTTCACGACGGTCGATTTCTGACCTGTATCTTCTTCGTTTATCTCAACGGTCTTAGTTAGGAACTCCGCGAGCTTCGGCATATGGAGCGTGCGGGAACCACTTCGTGAGCAGATTGAAGACCAGATCGGAGGGTTGCCTACACTGCGCCCACGGCAGTGATCTTAAATAATTGGCAGAAGTCGAGAAGCTCCCTCTTCCAATTGCCGAACAGCAACACGTGATGATGCGCGCCCACATTGGGGTGCTTGAGAACGTCATAGTTGCCGTCCGGCTTCCAACGGACCATCTGCGTGCAGGATCCGCCGCGCGTGGGATCCAACATATCCACGACGGTGCCCGTTACGATGCTCATTACCGGCTTGTTCTGGGTTGCCTTGATACACGTGACTTCCTGCCCTTTCGTCCAGATGGCCATGGGCATCGGATCCTTCCCCCCGTGGTGAAACCGCAACTCAAACGGAACCGGCTCCTCGCTCGTGCCGCGAAGCCGGGTTGGTCCCGTGCAATGCGTCGCGACGAAACAACCGCCATCGGCACACGACGTGTCCCACCCGAAGTTGTGCAGAAATCCCGGACGGCCGAAGAGCCATTGGGACAACGCCATGCACAGGCCGCACGTCAGGTCCTGCTCGCAGATTGCCGGCACGCCGTCGTCCATCATTCGCGCGAACGCAAGGCAAGGCGCCGCGCTGTGCGGCATGGTGGGGCCACCGGCGGCGGAGCCGCAATCCATCGTGAACGCATCGGCCTGCTCTGCCTGAAGGATGTTGCGCGCCGCGATACAGCACAGTGCCCCATCGAGGACGGCCTTCGGGCTGGGGCCGACGATCCGTCGGGCCGTGCGTAAGTAGTAGTCCGCGATCGCCTTGACTTCAGCATTGACTTTGACTTTTTGCTGAATGAACTGATCGTGCCACAGCGACAGCGGCACGCGCCGCACCCGGGAGCCCCAGAAATCGAGCCGGGTGTCTGTGCGAGCGCTGCCGGCGACGTTGACGAAACGCATTTCCCGCAGTCTGGCACGAGCCCCGAGATGATTGAGCCGGCTGACCACATAGCCGAAATCTTGCGTGGCACAAAGCAGGCGGCCGGGGCGCGTATGCCTCTCTTGTAGGCCAAAGTCACCCCACCCGAACATCCTCTGGTTCGGCACGAAGAACAGCATCGGCACATCGAGCTCCAGCAAAGTGCTCTCAACCTCCATCATCGGCCCCGCCGTGAAATCCAGCCTCATCACGACAAGTCCATCAGGCTTTTCCTTCTCCGCTTGCGCCCTCCATTGACGCGCATCCTCAGCGGTGAAGAGCGGGGCCGCTGCGATATCCAACTTCATGTTGGAAGCGTTTGCCGCCTCGCGAAGCTGCACCAAGTACTCTTCGTAGAGGGCTTTTGGTTCATGAACTTTATCCTGTGGACCATATTTTGGGAGGCCAGTTTCGGGGTCGCGCGGCCGATAATAGGCCGCGGCCATGACTCGGGGAACATAGGCAGCCCCCGGCCCGCAGGGCCTAAACGGCGCGATCTCCGCCAACTCCTCGGCCAATGCGGCCAGGATCGGGTTGCGCGTGGTAAACACCAACAGCGGCCCGACGGCGCCGGCGGAAAGGCCCAGCAGCCGACGCCGAGTGAGGCCGCCAGCGGAAGGACATGCCACACAATTCGACTTGTTGGAACACTGATGTTTGACCATGTTCATCTCTCCTGGAATGTGCCGGAGGGAAACTGCGGCAACTCACGGTTGAAGAGCACGACGGATTCGTTGCCCCGGACCGTCGCCGCCGCGACAAAAGCCAGGCCCACGACCGTCCCTTACACTGCAAAAACACGGCCCGGTCCATTTGATGTCCATGTCGACGGCTTTGCCCGTGATGTGATTGCTCGTCAGCGACGGAGCCGGCCGTCCCTCCCTCGCCAACACACCGCTGGGAAACAACTCTGGCAGCAGCATCGCCCCACCGGCCACTTGAGTCGAACGCGTGAGGAAGCCTCGTCGTGAGAATCTCTCTGCACGGGGCATCTTCTGATC
>JABMSA010000036.1 GCA_013202185.1 Planctomycetota bacterium | reverse complement strand
GATCAGAATAACAGCCGACGACGAGGACGACGACGACGACGATTCGGACCTGGAACCGGGCGGTCGGCTATTTCGAGTCGGTATTGATACAGCCGACTCTCCTGTATTTTTCGTAACGCTTCCCGAGAAGTTCGTCAAGAGGCATTTCCTTCAACTCGCGGATGTTGCGGATGATCGTGCTCTTGAGTGTTTCGGCCATCTGGCGGGGGTCTCTGTGTGCTCCGCCAATCGGCTCGGGCACGATTTCGTCGGCTATGCCCATCTTGAGCAGGTTGTTGGCCGTGAGCTTGAGCGCGCCGGCGGCATCGGCTCTCTTGTCGGCGCTTTTCCAGAGGATCGCCGCGCAGCCTTCCGGAGAAATGACGGAATAGTACGCGTGCTCGAGAATGCACAGGCGGTCGGCCACGCCAATGCCCAGCGCCCCGCCGCTGCCGCCTTCTCCGATAACGCAGCTCACGATCGGCATTCTGAGCACCGACATGCACATGATATTGTCGGCGATGGCCTGGGCCACGCCGCGCTCTTCGGCGCCGACGCCCGGGTACGCCCCCGACGTGTCGATCAGCGTTACCACGGGCAGCCCGAATCGCTCGGCCATTCGCATCTTCAGCAGCGCCTTGCGAAAGCCCTCCGCGTTGGTGCAGCCCCAGTTGCACTTCATCCGCTCGCGGGTGTTCCGGCCCTTGCGCTGGCCGATAAACATCACGCGCTCATCATCGAGCCGGCCCAGCCCCGACATGATCGCAGCGTCGTCTCCGAAGCATCGATCGCCATGCAGCTCGATGAAATCCGAAATCATCGTCGCTACATAGTCGCTCGTGGTGGGGCGGTTCTTGTGGCGGGCCACACGCACGCGGTCCCACGGGGTGAGGTTCGAGTAAATCCTCACGGCCTCGCGGCGGTATTGCTCGCGAAGGTCGCCGATCTGGCTCGAGAGGTCCATGCCGTGCGTGGCCGACGCATTCTCGAGATCTCGGATGCGGTTTTCGATCTCGACGAGCGGCTTCTCGAATTCCAACAGGTTATTATTGTTCTCCATGCAGGTTCATTACTCTCCAGGCGCCTATTCTTACCCCTAGTGATTCTACCGCCGCGACGGGGGCGAGTCAAGCGAAAAAGGGCGGGAAGGCATCGCATGCCCCGGCAGCTTGCCTGGAGAGCGACGAGGGGTTGGGGGCGCCTTGCCACAACAGAAAATTTGCATGGGCGGCGCGTAGGGGCGGGCAGCCCGGCAGAACTCTTGCCGGCCGTAGGCTTGTCGAAGGCTGGTCAGCAACGGCAGATGGTTGATCCTCCTTCTTCCGCGCCCTCATTCGCACTCGTCTCTCAGACTATCTCGCACGATGAGCATATCCATGACATCGATCTGGCCGTCGGAATTCACATCCGAGCTCCAATTATCTCCGGTTGTTGTGTTCTCCAAGAATGTGTTTCTGACAAGGAGCATGTCGAGTATGTTCACCACGCAGTCGCCGTTCACATCTGCGGACAGGCGGTCGCGGACGAATACGTCGTTGGCTCCGTTGGTGTCTCCCTCAACGAAGTTGCTCGCCTTTGAGTAGAACGCCACGAAGCGGCCGCCAGCGCTTATGGCGGGCGAATATGACTCATTATTCCCCTGCGCCCCGTCCGTTCCGACACTGACGCGCGTCGTCTGGCCTGTCTGGCGGTCGTGCACGAAGACGTCGTAGTCTCCGTTCGCATCGCCCTCGACAAGGTTGCTGGCATTAGAGTAGAACGCCACGAAGCGGCCGTCGGCGCTGGTAGAAGGCAAGTATGAATTTCCGTTTCCCTCCGTGCCGTCGGATGCAACGCTGACGCGCTCCGTGGTGGCGGCGACCGCAATGCCAGCCGCGGCCACGAACACCAGCCCCAGCACGAAGACCACAAACGTTCGTGCAACTGTCCTGTGTGCGATGTTGTCCTTCATCTGATCAGTTCCCTTCGTTTTCCGTGTCCCAAGTGTAGAGACGCCCCGGCCGGGCGTCTCAGACGGGCCACCGGCCCGTCTCTACAATGCCG
>JABMSA010000458.1 GCA_013202185.1 Planctomycetota bacterium | reverse complement strand
GGTTGGTATTCCACAAGTTACATCTTCACCCAGTGCCTGGCACCAGCTAGGGATGCAAGTGGTTGGTACGCAAGGAGTTGCGAAGCCGCTTGTCATTTGCGTTGGACGGGGGCCTCCCAAATGGCCGTTTCGAGGCGTTTTGGACATAGTCCTGGCGTTGCGCCCTCTCAATGGGCCATCGAAGGAGTAGAGTGATCGTGGTGGTGACAAGATGTGAAGCCGCGAGGCTATCGCCAACCAGGCCTGTTGACGTGGCTTCCTGAACTACCTCGTGAACTTTGTCGTAAACTTGGCACTGTACTTGCCGCAGGCGGCGATGTAGTTCACGACGGGGTTCACGAAGTGGTCTTGCGTAATGAAGCCTGAAGCAACGCGAAGAGCACGTACGCTCTCAGGCGCGGGGCCGGTGGTGAGCACAGCCCCTGCTATGCTATTTCAACCCTATTTTGTTGTGCGAGCAGTTCGTCGATGCCCGACACTCCAATGGAACTGCATGTAATGACGTTGTGTTAATGCCGTTCGAATCGGGTGTGACATTCTTCCGTGGGCGCCGGGGGCCTGCCGCACGGCGGACGGAGCAGAAAACTGACAGGCTGCGTGGGCCGCGCCCGTGACCTTCTTCGGGCGCGGGCCCCTGCCGCTTTCGTGTTGCGCAGGTGCGCTCGCCGTGCCGCCGCCCACAAGTTTGTGTCACACCCGTTCGAATCAAGGTATGCTTTTTTGCTTTGTCTTTTCTCCGTCGATGTGTTATACTTTTTCGCATTATGTTGGTGTTGGCTGTGTTCTTTACTTGAAAGGAAATCCGCGATGTATAGAGCTTTGTCTGCCGGCGCGGTTGGCGTGTCGCTGCCTGTGGAAGAATGTGTGAAGCTTGCGAAGCAATTCGGATTCGCCGGCATCTATCTCGATGCAAGGTGGGTTGCCGGGATCGGCCCCGGCCCGGCGGCGGAAGTGCTCGATGGCCTCAGACCGGCGTGTTTTGGGCTTCCGTTGGACTACAGGGCCGATACGGCGCAGTTTACCGAAGACGTGCTCGAGTTTGCCGAGCTGGCCGAAGGTATGGCGGCGCTCGGTTGCACGCGTTGCAGCACATGGGTGCCGTCGTGGCACGATGAGATGGACTTCGACGAGAACTTCCAGTTTCATCGCCGGCGGATGCAGTGGATCGCCAACACGCTCGCCGAGTACAACATTTCGCTGGGGCTGGAGTTCATCGGCCCGAAGACCTCGCGTGACGGGCACAAGTACGAGTTCGTTCACACCATGCCCGAGATGCTGCGCCTGTGCCGCGAAGTGGGGCCGCCCAACCTTGGCGTGCTGCTCGATTCGTGGCATTGGTACACCTCCGGAGGCACCATCGAAGAACTAAGGAAGCTCAAGCCGCAGCAGGTGGTCGACGTCCACATAAACGATGCCCCGGCGGGGATACCCGTCGACGAGCAGCAAGACCATATCCGTGCGATGCCCGGCGCCACGGGCGTCATCGACCTCAAGGGATTTCTCGGAACGCTCAAGTCGATCGGGTACAAAGGCCCGGTGATGGCCGAGCCGTTTTGCAAGGACATGAAAGAGCTTCCGCCCGAGGAAGCCGTGGCAGCTACCGCTGCAGCGTTCGATGCCGTGTGGCCGGATTAGTGTTTTTGCGCCGCGGCAAGCGGCATCGCCGCCCGGGATCTGGTTGGTTTGCTTATGCGCAATTGGTTGGGCAGGATCCCCGCTCCTTTCTGGGTCGTGGTGATGTGGGCGCTGTTCTACGTCACCAACGCCGGCACGCGGGAGCTTCGTTGGGAGGAGGGCGCGCGCGCACTGCAGGCACGGTCGATGCTCGAGGACGGCAACTGGCTGGTGCCCCGGATATGCGGGCAGCGTTACCTGCGCAAGCCTCCGATGCTGCCCTTGCTGATGGTGGCGTCTTCCCGCGTCACCGGGGGCCTCAACGAGTGGTCCGTCCGGCTGCCCGCACTGCTGGCCACCCTCGCAACCGGCCTTTTCGTGTTTTTTCTGACGCGGCAGGCGGTTTCCGTTTCCGGTGCGTTCTTCGCGGCGGCCGCGTTTTTCCTCACGCCACTGATGTTTGAGAAAGGGGCCCTCGGCGAGACCGATACCCTTGTCATGTGCTGCTCGTTCGCGGCGTTTGTTGTGTGGTGGCGAAAGTTCTCTTCGGGCCCGGTGGGTTTGCGGGCCTGGGCTCTGTGCGGATTGATCCTGTGCGCGGGCGTCATGATCAAGGGGCCTCCGGCAGTGCTCTTTTTTGCCTGTGCGGTGTTTGTGCTCACGGTTTGGCGGCGGCGTTTCGCAGATATGGGTGGTTTCGTGGGATGCCTGCTGGTTGCTCTTGCGGGTGTTTCGACATGGGCGCTGGTCGTTGGGGAGCCCGGCGATGCCGGCGTGTGGCGGCGCGAGATGCTGCGGTCGGGGTCGTCCGAGTCTGTTGGTTATCTTTACGCACGAGTGATGTATGTGGCTGGGGTGCTGGGCGGGGCGCTGCCGTGGGCGGCTGTTGCGGCGCTTGTGCTCGTGCCGGGCCGGCGCATGCGGCCGGATGCCGACAGGCGCATCATAGCCGCGCTTGCAGTTTACATTCTCGCGGGCACGGCCTGCTTGCTGCCGTTTCCCGGCGTTCGCACCCGTTATGCCTTGCCGATGCTGCCTGCCGTGGCCGTGTTGGCGGGCTTTGCTTTTCACTACTTGAAGGAGAAGCGCAGGCGGGCCGCGCACGTCCTTGTAGGGTTGGCCATTGCAATCGCAACGGCGCGGATGGGCATGTTGCTGGTGCTTGTGCCGTATAGGGCAGAGCATCATTCCAAGGCACGCAGGCCGGCGGCCGAGCTTTCGCGCGTTCTGCCCGACGGGCCGCTCTACACGTTTTCGCCCGGCAGATACAATGTCATTTTCTACCTGAACAGGCGGGTTGTTGAGACGACCCCGGCCGGGCTTGCCTCGCGAGGCGGCGGCCTGCTGCTGTTTGATTCCGACAGGCCTGTCGATGACATCTCGGCCGTGCCCGGCCTGAAGATCGAGCCTTTCGCCGAAGTGGAGATAAATAAGGGGAGAAAGCTCGTGGCCGCCCGCGCCGTGGTCACAAGAGCGGGCACTACTGAGCCGGCCAGGTAGGCCGGCCAAACATCCTTGATAACATCGCCAACCGCAGCTATAATCTTCAATGTGCTGAGGATTGATGACTTATGACGAACAACAAGATGGAGACGTATCCGTCGGCGTCCGAAGACATAGCACTACGCCTTGATCCTCCGCCGCATGCCCGGGGCCGCGAAACCATAACCGCGCTCACGATCTGCTGCGACAATGAAGAGACCATCCGGGCCTGCATGGAAGGCGTGAAATGGTGCGACGAGATCCTCGTTGTCATCGATCCGCGCAGCACCGACGCCACCCGCGACATCGTGCGCGAATACACCGACCGCATCTTCGAGAACGAATTCACTTCCGACGGCCTCCAGCGCAATCTTGCCATACCGCGGGCATCGTGCGACTGGGTGCTGGTGGTAGACTCAGACGAGGTGATCACCCCCGAGCTGTGCGACGACATCCTGCAGAAGCTGAAAGATCCGCGCGGTTTCGACGCCTTCAACGTGAGGCGCATCGCCTACTTCCTCGGCAAGGCCATACGCCACTGCGGATGGGGCAGGGAGAATCAGTTGCGCCTCTTTCGCCGCGACAAAGGCCGCTACGACAGCCGCAGGATCCACGCCGGCGTTCAGGTGCTGGGAGCAGTGGGGCAGATAGACAGCTTCATGCTGCACAACACCACCCGCAACCTCGCCGACCACCTGGCCAAGCAGAACGACTTCACATCGTGGGCGTCGGCCGATCTCCACGACAAAGGCACGCGCCCAACGCTCAGCCGCCTCCTGCTGCGGCCGATGGCCATGTTCATAAAGATGTACTTCCTCAGGCTGGGCTTCCTCGAGGGAATGCACGGGCTGCTGCTTTGCGGATTTGCGGCCTCCTACGTATTCGCCAAATACGCCAAGCTATGGGAGCTTCGGCAAGCCGACGCAGCCAAAGGGGAGCCTGAAGCGTGACCGCCCGGGGATTGTCTCTTCACAACCAGAAAGCTGCACGCGGAGCAAACGGCCCTGAGAAACCGGCCGGACCGATGAACATACTTCACCTTTTCAGCAACTGCAAGTGGACCGACCCCGCCGAGCCGGCAGTAAACCTTGCCTCCGAAGTGAAGAAACTCGGGCACCGGGTGTTTTTTGCCGCCGGCCGACCAACGGCATCGGGCCCCCGGTGCGTGCATGAGTATGCCGAGGAACGCGGCATGGAAGTGATACACGGGATGCGCCTCGCCAAGCACGTGCGCCTGGTCGCCAACCTTGCCGATGCCCGCGTGTTGCGCCGGATCATCGACGACAACGAAATCGACATCGTACATACGCATCTCCCCAACGACCACCTGATTGCCGCACTGGCCGCAAGGCGAATGCCCTCTGCCCCAAAGATCGTGAGAACCTTCTACGAGGGCTCCTGTTTGCCTTGGGGCATCCGCACAATATATCTCTTATCCAAACACACCGACCGCGCGATATTCTGTTCGAAGGGAGCCCGCGATGCAACCATCGCCCGCTACCTCTTTGATGAGCGCAAGACTGTGGTTCTGGCAGGGGCGATCGACCTTCGGCGCTTTGACCCGGGCCGCGAGCTTCCCGACGGCCGGTCGCGGCTTGGGTTGGAGCCGGCGGATTACGTGGTTGGAATCGTCGCTCGTGGACAGCGCCACCGGCGTTTCCATGTTCTCGTCGATGCTGCGAAAAAAGTGGCTGGGCTGCGGCCCGACTTCCGCCTGCTGATACTCGGGCGCGGCGAGGATCTCGAGGCGGCGGCGCAGCCGGTGTCGGCGCCGGGCCTGCAAAACGTTGTGAAGTTTGCGGGCTGTCTCTCGGGCGACGACTACGTGGGGTGCCTTGCATCCCTCGATGCGAAGGTGTTTTTGGTGCCCGGCAGCGACGGCTCGCGCCGGGCCGTGCGCGAGGCAATGGCGATGGGCCTGCCGGTGATTGCCGCGAACCGCGGCATGCTGCCCGAGATCGTGGAAGACGGTGTTACGGGGCGTGTGATCGACGACACGGCCGACAGCCTTGCCGCTGCAATTGTCGAGCTGGGCGACCGCTCGAAACGCCGCAGCCTGGGCGCCGCAGCCGCGAAGCGAGTACGCCGCGATTTCGACGTCCGCCGCCTCGCCAGGAATGTTGTGGCCGTATATGAGGAGCTTTTCAATGCCGACTGAACGGCCGGCATCCTTGCACGTCGACACGGAGCCCCACTGGCGGGGCGGGCAGCAGCAAGTGCTTCACCTGCTTGCAGGCCTGCGCGAGCGCGGCCTGCGCGCCGAAGTCGTTGCCAGGCCCGGCAGCCCTCTTGCCGGCCGGGCAGAGGAAGCGGGCATCGAGGTGCATCGGCTTGCCCTTCGGGGCGAGTGGGACGTGGCCTCGGCATTCAGGCTTGTCGGCATCCTCAGAAAGGGACGCTTCGACGTTCTCCATCTGCACACGTCGCACGCACACGGGCTGGGGCAGTTGGCGTCTTTGCTGTGCCCACGGGTGAGGGTGGTGGTCTCGAGGCGGATGGACTTCCCCATCAGGGGCACCATTGGGCGGTGGTTCAAATACCTGCGAGGAGTTGAAAAATACGCCGCAGTATCGTATGCTGTTAGAAGTATGCTGCTCGATGCGGGCATACCGGCCGAGCGGGTGGCTCTTGTGTACGACGGCATCGACCCCGCTCGTTTCGTGGAGGTCGCACCGGCCGATCTGAAATCGGAATTCGGCTTTCCCGCAGACGCTTGTGTCGTCGGCGTGGTCGGCCATTTGATCGATGCAAACAAAGGGCAGAAAGATTTTCTGTCCGCCGCCGCGGCACTTGCCGCAAAGCACGCCAAGGCGAGGTTCGTGCTCGTGGGCGAGGGCAAGGACCGCCGCGCGCTCGAAGAACAGACAGCACAACTCGGGATTGCTCATCGCGTGGCGTTCACGGGGTTTCGGTCGGATGTGCCCGCAGTGCTGGCGGCGCTCGATGTTTTCGTGATGCCCTCGCGCTTCGAGGCCCTGGGCAGTTCGGCGATCGAGGCGATGATGGCGGGCCTGGCGGTCGTGGGCACGAGCGTCGGCGGGCTCAGGGAGGTCATCGACGACGGCGTTACCGGCCTGCTCGTGGCGCCCGGGCAGCCCGGCGCGCTTGCCGAGGCAATCGGAGAGCTGCTGGCCGACCCGGCCCTGAGGCTCCGGATGGGCGCAGCCGGCAGAGACCGGGCGCACAAACGATTTGGCGTGAAGAACATGGTCAACAAGACGATAGAAGTGTACAGCGCCCTCCAGCGAAAAGGAATACAATCAGAATGCGAAGAAATCACGCAAGGGCAATTGACCGCTTTTCGGCCTTTGAAAACGGACTGCCTGAATGACAGAAGGTAAGAGATTCTCAGAATACAGAATATTCCGGTACCTCAAGCCACACAAGTGGCTTGTGGTAGCTACGATATTGGTGAGCACGATCTTCACCGTCGCCACCGGATACATCGGCTACCAAACCAAGTTTGTGGTCGAGGCGCTCGAGGGCGACCCCGTCGTCAAGAAGGTCGACGAGCTGCTGGAGAAGATCGGCATAGAGAAAATACAGAGGAATCGGGTGCGCGATGAGCTCGAAAAGATGCTGCCCGAGGCACGATCCGACCAGCGGCAGAGCATTGCCAGGGCGATGCGCCAAGCCGGCATCGAGACGGATGTTGTTTCCAGGATCACCGGCGAGCTGCAGGTTACAACCACGCGGCGTGCCAAGTGGCGCATACTCAAGAAGGTGTCGGCCACTCTTGCGGTGATGGGGTTCGTTATTGCCGCCGCAGTGTTCGGACGGCTCTACCTCAAGCGTTACATTGCCTACAAGATCGACTACGAGCTTCGCAACGACCTTTGCAGGCACCTGCTGAAGATGTCGATGGACTTCTTCAACGAAAAGCGGAGCGGCGAACTCCTCTCAAACATGACCAACGACATCAACTCGGCCAATATGGCGCTGCTGGTGGTGTTCGACTGTGCGCTGCTGCCGATTCAACTGGTGTCGCTTATTGTTTTCTCGTTCATCCTGAACTGGGCGCTGGCGGTTGCGATGGTGGTGCTGATGCCGATCATAGCGCTGCCTACGTGGAAGTATCGCAAGAAAATAAGAAAGGCCGCATCCGGCCGGATGTCGAAACTCGCCGACCTCACGCAGGGCATGACGCAGCTCCTCAGCGGCATCCGAACGGTAAAGTCGTTCAGGATGGAAGAGCAGGAAGCCGAGGATTTCGCAAAGATCGGCATGGGCGTGCTGCGAAAATCGATGAAGGTCACCAGGGCCCAGGGTGCCGGAACCGCTTTCACCACCTTTCTTTCGCGATTCGGCGCCGCCGTGGTCACGTTGGGGATCGGCTACATCATAATATTTCCCGACACCCTCGCTCCGCTCGGAGTCAAGCCCCTCGAGTTGAAACATGTAATTCCTTTTATGGGTTTCACGGCGCTTGCCTACAAGGCGATCAAGAGCGGCGCCAGAGACTACGCCAACCTTCAGGAATTCCTGCCGGGGTCCGAGCGGCTGTTTGCGGTGTTCGACACCGCCCCCAAGATTCTCGATCAGCCCGATGCCGTGCACCTCGAGGGTGTAACGCAAGGCATCGTCTTTCGCGACGTCGAGTTTGCATACAATCATGCACCGGTGCTCAAGGGCATCAACCTCGAGGTCAAGGCCGACAGTGTTGTGGCCATTGTGGGGCACAGCGGCGCGGGCAAGAGCACGCTGCTCGATCTCATTCCGCGCTTTTACGACCCGCAACAAGGCAGCATCGAAATCGACGGGCACGACGTGCGCCGCGTCACGCGCGATTCATTGCTGGCCAACATAGCAATCGTCGGGCAAAACCCGTTCCTCTTCAATGCCACCATAGCCGACAACATCCGCTACGGCCGCAAAGAGGCAACGCTCGACGAAATCATCGAGGCGGCCAAGGCCGCCAACATCCATGACTTTGTGCAGAGCGAACCCGAAGGATACGATACGATCGTGGGCGACCAGGGAGTCAAGTTGTCGGGCGGGCAGCGCCAACGACTCACCATCGCCCGGGCGATCCTCAAAGACGCGCCCATCCTCATACTCGATGAGGCCACTTCATCGCTCGACAACGAGTCGGAAAAACTTGTCCAGGCCGCACTGCAAAACCTGATGAAAGGCCGCACAACCTTCGTGATCGCACACAGGTTGTCCACCGTACAGCACGCCGACAGGATAGTTGTGTTGAAGGACGGCAGGATAATGGAAGACGGCACACACGATGTGCTGCTCGCCGCCGGCGGCGAATACGCGAGGCTGTATCAGAGCGAGTTTTGAGAAGCAAACACCCACAACACGCGGCCTCCTCCAAATTATTCTTGCCGGCCCGCGCATCTTCTTGACCTGGCGGATACTACTTCTCCGGAGCTGACATGCCGCGCCTCGACAAAGTGCTGTTTCTCTCTGATTTTCTGGACGTGGACAGTTCGACACTGCGGACGTTCGATCTCGCCCGCGCCCTCGCCGCGCGCGGCATAGAGGTAACGACCATCGCCTCCGGCGGAACGATGGTCGAGCAGTTCAAGAAGGCCGGCCTTCGCTTGCAATACTATCATAGAATTCACCGCAAGATGCTTCCGTTTGTGTTCAACGGCCGGATCATAGCGCTTGCCCGCAGCCTGGCCCCAACGATCATACACGCCCGCAGCCCGAGGCTTGCGCGGCTTGCAGCCCGGTTGGCAAGGGCGTGCAGGGTGCAATACGCAGTAACCGTAAACAGCATCGCCGAATCGCGCCACAAGGCAAAACGCAGCCGCCGGTGCGCCGGCGTCATCGCTGCCAGCCAGTACCTCCGCGAATGGCTCGTCAACAACAAGAGCGTGCCCAAGGAAGTGATAACGGTCATCAGCAACGGCGTGGAGGTCGATCCGTTCAACGGCGCCCGGCCGGAGGCAAGAGCCCGCGGGAATGAGCCATCGGCCCGAAACGGAAATCCGCCGCCCGGGCCGCAGGGCGAGCAACGCACCATCAGGGCGCCCGTGGTGGGAATGATTGCTCAAAGGTTTGGCGCGGGCGACGGGCACGATTGTTTCCTGGAGGCGGCCGTGCGCATTGCCGCCGAAATACCAGCCACCCAGTTTGTCATTGCAGCCGATGGCGAGGACCGGCGCGTCCGCGACAGGCTCAAGGACGCCGGGCTTACCAAGCAGACGACGATCGTTCCGGCGTTTGTCGATTTCAGGCACCTGCTCACCAGCATCGACGTCCTGCTAGTGCCGTCCGATTCGGAAGGGCGCTCGCGGCTGATCCTCGATGCCATGGCCTGCAGACGTCCCGTGGTTGCGGCGGGCGTGGGCGAGAACTACGAGGTCATCGAGGACGGCGAAAACGGCCTGCTTGTGCAAAAGACCAACGCCGAGGCATTTGCCGCCAGAACCGTAGAGCTGATCACCAACTCAGAATTCCGCGAGAGCATCCTCGACGCGGCGTCTGAAACCGTTCGCAAGAAGTTCAGCCTTGCCCGGATGGCTAAAGACGTCATCGCGTTCTATATGAAAATCCTCGGGTAGGCGCTCACCGGTCGGCCTTCTCCCCCTCGCCCTCCACCATTCTTCCTTCGTTGCGCGGCTGCCATTTCTCCCACGCGAAGCGTAGTCTCATTCCTCCCTTTCCCGGGTCAAAGGGCAGCCGGAAGTCGTAGCGGTCTGCGATGACCATGCCCGGCTTCCACATCGAGGTAGGGAAGAGCCCGAGGCAGGGATGGAATGTACGGCCAAACACCTTCACGTCGTGGGGTGTTGCACAGGCGACCGTGATTGTGAAGCCGCGATCCGTCTTGATAGGCTCGAGGCATTTCCAGTAGAGCACAACAGTGAGGTCGGTCCGCTCCGCGCCCACTTGAGAACGGGCGAGTTGCAGACGGACTATTCTTGCTTCGTCTCCTCCTTCGACCGGCGCCCGCCCTTTCACAACGTCTTCCACGTCGCCGTCGTACGGCCCCAACAACTGCAACGCTGCAGGAGTGCGGGCACCTTTCTTGAAAAGAACGAATGCGTCGCGCGCGTACACAGGCGCATATTGCCCGCCGGCCAAACACTTGTTTCGCACGGCAAACATCTCTTCGCGCCCGGCCCACTCATCGTCGAGATCAACCAGCACAAAATCGTAATCGGCCGCCGGCTCCCAACCCAACGTGTGCAGCAGATCCTGCCCGGTGAAGTGCGCGGCTATGCGCTCGGTGGCGAGCACGGCCGCGTCTTGCGGGATGAGTTCTTGAATCTCGAGCACGGCTTGGTATCGGCCGGTATCGTAGAGGCTGGGTACGTAATTGTACGAAAGCGGCGTGGGCCCGAAGACGTAGCAGCTTGCGGCGGCCGCCACGATCGCCAGGCAGGCGAGCGTCGGCGCGGGCCGGGCGGCGTCGGTGCCGGGGGC
>JABMSA010000457.1 GCA_013202185.1 Planctomycetota bacterium | reverse complement strand
TGGCCATCGGCGTGGCCAACCAGTTTTACGGCATCACGCTGTGCATGTACAAGTCGTTCCGCCAAGGGGATCCCGTTGCGGCGATCTGCGACGCCGGCCTCTGGCTGGTTTTCCTGCCGGGCGTGTTGCTGCTGCTCGCGCCCATGATAATGAAAGACGTGCCCGGGTCGTTCCGCAGTGTGGGGCTGGTGCTGGCGGGCATCGGCGGCGTGGGCCTGGTCCTCACGCAGGGCCGCAACGAAAAGGGCATAGTTGCCAAGGGCATCATCGGGCTGGTGAGCCTCTACGGCGTGCTCGGCACCTACGGCGTAACCGCATTCATCGGCGATACGCTCTCCTACTCGCGGCTGCTGGCACTCGGCCTCACCACCAGCATCGTGGCGATGGCCTTCAACGAGATCGCCGCCGGGTTCAAGGCGTGGGGCGTCGTTGGCCTGGCGCTGTTTGCGCTGTTTGCGCTCGCGGGCCACACCTTCAATTTTGCGGTTAGCATTCTGAGTGCGTTTGTGCACTCGGCCCGGCTGATTTTCCTCGAGTTCTTCGGCCGCTTCTACGAGGGCGGGGCAAAAAGGTTCGCACCGTTGGGTTTCAACAGCTTGCGCGTGGAGCTGATAGACGAATAAATAAGTGACTGTGTAAATGGCAAACGGCGGACGCCGCAAAAGGACGCGGCCACACCCGCAAAAGCCCCCAGGTGTAAGGCAAAGGAGGTCATTGGATTATGGGATTTGTTGAACAGTATTTTCTCGCGACGGGAGTGGGTTGGGCCGTAATGGGTGCGATGTTCGCCGTGATGTTCGGCGGGATCGGCTCGGCCCGGGGTATTCGTATCGCAGCATCCGAGGCGGCCGGAGCCGTGGCCGAAAAGCCCGATCTCTTCGGCAAGTCGCTCATTCTTGCGGCCCTTCCCGGCACGCAGGGTTTTTACGGCTTCGTGATCGCCTTCATCATCGCCGGCAAAACCGGCCTCACGGCATCGGCCACCGATCCGGTGGCGGTCAGCCCGCTCGCCGGCCTGGCATTGTTTTTCATTGGCCTGCTTGCAGGAATAGTGCAGTGGAAAAGCGCCGTCAACCAGGGCGAGGTGTCGGCCGCGTGCATAAACCTCACCACCAAGCGGCCCGAAGAAGGCGGCCGGGCGATACTGCTGCCGGTGCTCGTCGAAACCTACGCAGTGGTGGCATTGCTCGCCGCTATCCTCATGACCGGCTGGGTCTTGCCCGAAGGCGGCCTCAGGTACAAAGATGCGGCCAGTATCTTCTTGAAGGTCGTGGGCGCCGAATGAGAGAGCAGACAATAAAGTGACTGTCGAAAACATAAGAAACGCCATCAGCGCCGATGCCGAAAGGGAAGCCGATCGCATCAGGCAGGCCGGGCGGAACAGAGCCGACGAGAAATTCCGCCAGGGGCGGCAAAGCCTCCAGCGCGAGTTCGAGCGCCGCATCGCCGACGCCGAACAACTCGAGCAAGACAAAAAGAACAGATCGGTCATCGCATTGCGGAGCGCACGGGGCATGGAGGTGCTGTCCGCGAAGAACGCCGTGATCGACGAAGTGTTCGACAAGGCCGTCGAGAAGCTCGTAGGCCTTCCTTCCGGCGGATACAAGGAGCTGCTGCTGAAGTGGCTGGGCGACGCGGCCACGGGCGACCCCGCCGAGCTTGTCCTCAACGCGCGCGACAAGCAAGCCATTGGCCCGGAGCTGCTGGACCGTACCAACAAGGGCCGCAACGAAGGCAGCGCCGTCACCCTCGCCGAGGAGTCGGCCGAGATCTCCGGCGGCTTCGTGCTCCGAACGGAAAGGTACGAGATCGACCGGACCCTCGACAGCATCATCGCAGACTTGAAGGAAGACATGGCGCCCGAGATCGCAGCCGAGCTTTTCGCCGGGCGCGTCGAAAGGTTGTAAGTTTCGTGAGCGTAATCGCCGCAGAAAACTGGTGCTTCCTCTCAGGGCGGATCGCCGGGCTCGAGTCGCGCATGATACGCAACGACTACATGCAGCGAATGGCCACCGTCGAGGGCCTGAACGAAGTCTATCTATCCATCAGCGATACCAGCTACAAGGATTCGTTCCCGATCATCGAGAAGCTCTACGAGGCCGACTCGATCATCAGCGACGCCTACACCGACCGCGTGAAAGAAGTAGCCCGATACTCGCCCTCGCCCGAGGTGGTGGGCATGTTTCTCGGCACATTCGACTTCTGGAACTTCAAGGCGTATCTCAAGAACACCCTCACCGACCTCGAGGTCGAGAGCATCGGGCACGGGACCGTGTCCGACGAAGCGTGGGAGCGTGTCTACAATGATCTCAAGACCGACCTGCCCGGGTTCTGGTATAAGGCCGCGAGCATCATCCGCTCCGAAGCTCGCGAGGACCGGCCCGAGCTGACACCGGAGATCATCGATCTCGTGCTCGATTCCGAGT
>JABMSA010000456.1 GCA_013202185.1 Planctomycetota bacterium | reverse complement strand
TCCAAGACAACTGTCATTGAGCGATTGATCTCGACGAGCGTCTTCGCTCGTCGCCCCGCCTTCTTAGGCGGACACCCCCTTCAAAAACTCTTCAGCTTTCAGAGGCTCGTCCCACCGCCCAAGACGAGCGTCTTCGCGCTCGTCGTCATCCTCAAAACATTCCCTGCCTTGCCGACGCACCCCAGCTTCTCACATGGCGACAAAAGTCATTGATTCGGGAACATTGATAGCCTAAACTTATACTAATAGCGAAAGCATTAGCGTCGTTTCCATTTGATACGAGTTGATACCGAGGGCCGCAGGTCATGAAAAGAGTTTTCTTTAGAACGTGCCTGTTCCTGCTTGCATCGATCTTCCTTTTTGAAAATGCCGGGTTCATCACCCACGAGCTTGCCTTGGCGGCCGGCCTCGTGTTCCTTGCCGCACTGGTGATCTCGTACCTTCCCCTGAAGACCGAGCGCGCCTCAGTGCCGGGGATAGCCCTGGGGGTGATCCTGATGATCGTGGCCGTAGCTGCGATGCCCGGCGAGTTTCTGCGCCCGGGTGCACTGGCGCTGTTCCTGCTGGGAACAAGCCTGCTGGTCCGCGGCTTCAACGGCGAGGCACCCGAGCTTCCGCTGTTTTCCGTAACGGCCGCCGGCTACGGGCTTTATATGTTTCTCAGCCGCGCCGACGTGCACGTGTGGCGGTGGGTAAAGAGCCTCAGCTTCGCGTTTTCGAATCTGGTCGCGGCGCTCACGGCCGCTCTGCCCGGAACGAAAGCGCTCCTTGGGCCGGCTTTCATCGGGGCGGGCGTGATCGTCACGTTTGCCTTGCTCTTCATCGTTGGCAGCTTCTTCCTCAAGGAGAACCGCCTCCGAAAGGCCGCAAAGGCCCTCGGGGCGATGGTGCTCATCATTGCGATATATGCCGTGGCGTTCACGTATGCGCCGTCGGCGTTCAAGTTTCAAATCAAGATGGGCCCCACCCCCAGCGAAGAGGAAAAGAGCACAGTGCGCCAGGCAAGCGAACAGTACTACGGCAAGCACCTCGATAAGATACCAAGACTGGAGACGGAGAAGCAGACGAAAATCATCTTCTCCGCCGACACGCTGATTGTCGATCATTGCGCGCTGTGGGCGCCGTTTGCGCTGGGGCTGCTGTTCTTGCTGCCCACCTACTATTTTTTCAAGGGCGCCGAACTGCACGCGATACCTCTTAGCTCGTCGACGCTGTTCTCGGCGGGCGGAGTGGTGCTGCTGTTTGCCATGGCGCTCGGCGAAACAAGCCACTTGCGCTCGGGCTCGCAGGAGGAGCTGAAGAAAGCCATCAGCGAAAAGCGGGTGGGCTTCTACATGCATGGATTTGCAAACTGGATGCGACCAAGCTTCAAGAGCTTCGGATCGCGCAGCAGCGGAATGTTTGGCAACCTGCCCGACTTTGTCGAGTCGATGGGATTCAGGCAGCCGGCGCCGGATCTCGAGCCCAACGGCCGGAACCGGCAGATACCGCTGCCCGCCAGGAACGAGGCACTCCGAAGGCTGAATATCGAGAAGGAAAAGCCCAAACGGCCGACGCGCGATCAGAACGCCTACATTGACTCCGGCGCGCTTCTCACCGAGATCACCCCGCAGACCCTCGAGGGCGTCGACGTCCTTATGCTCCTGAACATAAACGGCCTGTTAAACAGCGAAGACCCTACGCGCCTGCCCTATCACTCGCCGATGCAGCGCGCACGAACGGCGCTCTGGAAAAGATACGAACAGATCTCGAAGCAGATAGATGCAATCAGACGCGAAGACTTCCCCGCGCGCGTGAAACAACTGACAGCGAAGGACGAAAAAGCGGCCGAACAACAGAAAGAGCTGATAAAGCAGGCACGGGCGGAGCTCAAAGTACTCGAGCAGCAACTGACCGCGCCCGTCGATGAGACGCCGACAATCACAATGCAACAGACCGGCATGCAGATGCAACTGGATAAGCTGGCGGAACAGTTGGCCGACCTGCGTGGGCAAGTCAAGAATGCCCGCGGGGAAATCGATGTGCCCACGGAGGATCAGATACAGCGCCGGGCCCGGCTCCTGGAAGAGCAGGGCGCCCTCAGAGACGATCAGGCGACGATGATGCCGAAGATGATCGAGTTGGCCACGATGAGAAATGAACTGCAAACAAAGCGGAACGACCTGGCCAGGCGCAGGCGGGAACTGGCGAAACGGGCACGAGAGCTCGATAAAAGCGAACTCGCTGCGTTGGAACAGGAACTGGACCAGGCCAAGAAAGAACTGGATGAGCGAGAGAAGGAAAGACAAAGCAATTACGGAGATACCGAGCAAGACTGGCAGCAGTTGCGCGTGTCGCAGGTAGCGCTGATCACCCAGATGGAAACGCTGGTAAACGAAGAGAGAAAGCTCGCTCTACCGCGCACCACGCTCGAAAATCAACTCGAAGCGCTCGTCAGACAACAAGAGCAACTGGCCGGAAAGAACGAGGACCTGCTCTCGACGAAGGCAGAGCTGGACCCCGGTGGCAAAAAGCTGAGGGAGCTGGCCGACCTGGTCAAGCCGCAAAGTGGCCCGACCGACCTGCAGGAAGTGTTTGAGCTGCCCAAGAAGCTCGACGAGCTCGAGAAACGGCTCATCAGCCTCCAGGAGCGGTGGCACAAAGACGCCCTCGAGGTCATATGGGATTTCGTTGCGGACGGCGGCGCGCTGCTCGTGATCGGCGACATACTTTTTACAAGGAAACCGAGCTGCCCGTGGGCCCCCCGAAGACCGAGCTGTGGCTCAACAAGGTGCTCGAGCCGTTCGACATAAAGTTCGCGAACGATTCCGCAAAGTACTTCGTCGGCGGCTGGCTGCAATCGATGGAAAACCCCCTCCACTTTCTCACGCACGGGCTTCGAGACGACCAAAACGAAGTGGGCATGGTAGTGGGAGCATCGCTTGTGGCAACCGGCGCCGCACGCCCGGTTATCGTGGGCAAGTACGGCTATCTCGATGCCGGCGACATGCGCGAAGGCACGCGCGGCTACCTCGGCAACATGGATTACGACATGGGCGAGCCCCTTGGCCAGATAGTGATCGCGGCCGAGCAGGACTACGGCAAGGGCAAGGTGCTTGTATTCGGCGATACCTCGGCCTTCGCCAACGGCATCATCACAAATACCGGCGAGTTTTGCAACCGCGTATTCACGTGGCTCGCCTCCGAAACATCGAAGCCAAACGGCAAGGCAAAAGAATCCGCCAACGGCCCAACGCACCTGGCGGCGGGCAGCGGCAAGCTGCTGAGCTACACCAAGACGCTCGCCGCAATCCTTCTGCTTGTGGGGGCCATTGCGTGCTTCCGGCTGTCGGGCGGATACGCAGGCGTCGTGGCGGGGGCGCTCGTAGTGGGCCTTGTTGTTGCCGCGCATTCCACCAACAACGCCGTGCCCCTCGGGCCGGGCCAAGACGGAAGCGTCCGGCTGGCCTACGTAGACAACTACCACATGCCGAAAGTCTCGAAGGAAGGCTGGCGCGACGACGGCCTCATGGCCTTGCACCTCAACCTCATGCGAAACGGCTTCTACACCCAGAACCTGAAAAAGTTCGACCTCGAGACGCTCCAGGGAGCGGACCTCGTGGTGACCGTCGCACCGTCGGCGCCCTTCACGCGCAAAGACGTAGAGGCCGTCGAGCGCTATCTCGAGGGCGGCGGTACCATGATCCTCACCGCCAGCCACGAAGACCTCGACGCAATACAGAAGTTGCTCGACGCCTTCGACCTGAGAATCCCCTTCACACCCCTGGGACGGTTCAAGATCCCGGTTGCAGCCGCCGCAGGCAAATTCGTTCCATTCTGGCGGGTATGGCCGATTGAATACCTCGGCGAACCCACCTTGCCGCGAACGTACCTCACCACCAAGTGGTATGGCGAGCTGCCCGTGAAAGAAGATTACGACACGTCGCAGATACTGATCCCATACGAGCCCACCAACGAAAAGGGCAAGACCGGCCAAAGCTACGACCTGGCGGTCAGGCTCAATGTCGGCAAGGGAAAGCTCATACTCATCGCCGATTCCGGCTTCTGGATGAACAAGAACCTCGAGATCGAAAAGATGAACGAAATCAGGGACCCGGCGATGAAGAAGAACTACATGGACAGCATATATTTCATGCAGTGGATGCTCCAAACCCACGTACCACAAACGAAGGAGAGCAACTAATGGCTCTTTGGATTGCCACCTTTCTGATTTCGATGACGTGGCTCTACTCGGTCCACCTCCATCTGTATCCGAACTACTGGGCCACGGCCATCCTCGCAGCGGCGGGGATCGTCACCTTTGCGCTCGCGCTGAGAAAGAAGATCGACCTCTCCTCGACGAGCCCGCTGTGGGCCTTGCTGATACTGCCGCTGGCCATCGGGTTTGCGATTCTCGGCCGAGGCAACGAGCATCTGCAGCAGTTTCCGAAAACCTTCGGCCCGGGCCTGCTGATTCTGGGCCTGCTGGCGCTGCTGCTGTGCCGAAAGTACGCCCGGTTCTCGGCCCTGGCGGCTTCGCTGCTGATAAGCGGCACGATCCTCACTTTGCAGAGCCTCACCTACTCCCTCTACTTCAGTTACGTTGCCAAGGACCCCCACGTGCCATTCCTCAGCGGCATCATTTACCCGCTGGTGCGCTTCACCGGCCTGCGGTGCAGCCTCAGCAACGGCGTCATTTACATTCAGACAATGCGCAACAACTGGCCGTTCCCTACGTCGTGGGCTTCCCTGGCGCTGCTGCCGCTGGTGCAGATGCTCGTTGCCTCGGCGGTCGTCATGCCGCTCTTCGGCGGCGAGCCGCGCAAGGGCGCCAGGGCGTTGTGGTCTTTCATCATCAGCATGGCCTATATGATCGTGCGCTCCGCCCTGATGCTGCTGCTCTTCACTTACCTCATGTACTTCGTGGGCTACTTCGACACCGACTTGTGGGTCACGATCTTCTGGAACCGCGCCCTCACGGTCCTCACGTTCATCCCGCTGGTGCTCATCTTCGCAAAGGCGTTTCCGCTCAGGCGCACCGGCGAGACCCTCGAGGCCGGCCTTCAGCTCGAACACTTTGCCCCCTCGCAGCACCTGCGCAAGGGCCTGGCCGTGCTCGCCGTGGCCCTGGGCGTGTTCTTCTTCGTTGGCTACCTGGGCTACTGGGATTCCGGCAAGATCAATAAAGGCCGAATCATCCTCGACGAAAAACACAGCGACTGGGAGAAAAGCGAAATACCATTCGACATCACGTGGTACGGCAACGAGAGCACCTACAACTACGCGGCGATGTCGAAACTCCTGAGCTACTACTACGACCTCGACAAGAATCTGGACAAGGACCTGACGAAAGACGTGCTCGAGAAGTACGACGTCCTCCTCCTGAAAAACCCCACCTATCCCTACACGGAAGAAGAGATCAAAGCAATCCTCGAGTTTGTCGAGAAAGGCGGCGGGGTATTCCTCATGGGCGAGCACACCAACGTTTTCGGCACGAGCGTGCCGCTCAACAGCATCGGCAGGCACTTCGGATTCGCCTTCCGGTTCGACTCGGTATTTGACATGGAAGAAAAGTTTGAGCAGCTTTGGCACGTGCCGAAGCTCATGCCCGGCCCGCTGATGCAAAACCAGAAGAACTTCCTCTTCGCCACATCGTGCTCGATCGAGCCCATAGACTACTTCGGCCAGACCCGCAACGCGGCCGTGGGGCCGGCGCTGTGGTCGCTGCCGATCGAATACGCCAGCGGAAACTTCTACCCATCCGTAGACCTTCGCACCGACATGACCTACGGGCCGCTCGTTCAATTGATAACCGCCACATACGGCAAGGGCCGGGCAATCGGCTTCTCCGACAGCACCACCTTCAGCAACTTCTCGACGCAGTTGCCCGGCAAGCCCGACCTCCTCCTCAGCTCGATGAACTGGCTGAATCACAGGAACAGCCGCTCGTGGTTCAACTGCGCATTCCTCACGCTTTCGGTGATGTTTTTCGCGGCGGCGGCAGCGGTGTCGTACCGCACGCCTCGCCACCAGGGCACGCGCCTGGCAATGATAGCAGTAGGAGTGTGCGTGGCGGCGCTTTCGATGGTCTTGTTCACGGCCCTCACGCGCAGCGCCTATCCGATGCCGCAGCCCAAGCAAGACTCCGATGGGCTGCCGCTGAGGGTGCCGAAGGTCGTATTTGAAAAGCAATACTCCGAATACGAAATCCCGATAGGCGGCTTTGTCAAGGATCAGCAGAAAAGCTACAACATGTTCTACCTGTGGACGATGCGGCTGGGGTTCTTCCCGTTCCTCAAGGACAACTTCGACGACGCCCTCGCCGAAAATCCCCAGGTATTCGTGATGATCAACCCCACCAACATCACGCCGGCCGGCCGCGACTTCGTAGACCACGCAGACGCCAAGAACGTGGAAGACAACGTGATCCCCAAGCTCAAGAAATACGTGGAAGACGGCGGAAAGCTCCTGCTCATGGACGACGTCGAAAACGAGATGACGATGTCGAACATGATCCTGCGTCCGTTCGGCATGCGCCTCGAAAAGGGTTACGCGCCGGCCGGCCGAGGAGCCGCCCCCGCCACAACATTGCTCAATACGGCAGGCCAGGTAATAGGCACCGCGCCGGTGACATACACCGTGGTCGGCGGCGATCCCCTGATCACCACGGGAAACAACAAAGTGGTCCTCGCCCGCAAGAAGTTCGGCAAAGGCGCAGTGGTCGTGATGGGAGCGTCGAAAAGATTCTGCGACGCCCAGATGGGCGTAAGCTACAGCGCGAGGCCACGTGCCAACTTGATGAAGGTCTACTTCCTTCAATTCGCCATCCTCAGGGGCCTGATGAACGAGAACCCCGACGCGCTCGACGCGGAACTCCGGCGCATCAACGAAGAACTGGCCGAGTACGGAATACGGTAAGGCAAATGCTGCCGGCCATATTCTCCCTCCCTTCGGGCTCGGGGCGGCCAACGAAGCGGGCAAGAAAACCACGGGCTGAAGCCCCGTGGCTACATTCTCCCGCCCTTCGGGCTCGGAACGACATGGCCAACGAAGCGGGCAAAAAAAGGAGCGGCGTTGCCTCCGGATGCGGATCCGAGCATGTGTGCTTCAAAACGCCGGAAGGCTCTTAGGCCAACGGCCGAGAGGTTGTAGCCACGGGGCTTCAGCCCGTGGTTTAAGGATGTGAGACATGGGCCTCCGGATGCGGATCCGAGCATGTGTGCTTCAAAACGCCGGAAGGCTCTTAGGCCAACGGCCGAAAGGTTGTAGCCACGGGGCTTCAGCCCGTGGTTTAAGGATGTGAGACATGGGCCACACGTACAGCAATCACCTGTTCCACGTTGTCTTCAGCACTAAGAGGCGTGTGCGTTCCTTGCACAAGGATGTCCGTGAGCGTCTTTTCAGATACATGTGCGGCATCGCCCGCAACAAGCGAGGAGTAATCCTGCGCATCAATGGCGTTTCGGACCACGTACATATGCTTGTAAAGCTCTCGGTTGCTTCGGGTATACCGAAATTTGTGGGTCAAGTGAAAGGCAACTCGTCGAGATGGATATCTGAGACCTTCCCGGTTCTCCGCACATTCAAGTGGCAGGTAGGTTACTCGTCGTTTACGGTTAGCGAGTCGCAATGGCGCGATGTGGCAACGTATATTGAAAGGCAAGAAGAGAAGCACAGGTCCATGTCCTATGCGAGCGAACTCGCGAGACTGCTTCGTAAGCACAATATTGAGTTTGATCCACAGGACTATCTCGATTGAGCGGGCAAGAAAACCACGGGCTGAAGCCCCGTGGCTACATTCTCCCGCCCTTCGGGCTCGGAACGGCATGGCTGACGAAGCGGGCAAGAAAAGGAGCGCCGTTGCTTCCGGTTGCGGATCCGAGCATGTGCGCTTCAAAACGCCGGAAGGCTCTTAGGCCAACGGCCGAAAGGTTGTAGCCACGAGGCTTCAGCCCGTGGCTTATCCCAAACACACCACAATGAGCCCCAACATCCTTTCCCACACCTTCTACCGCCGGCCTACGCTCGAGGTAACTCGGCAGCTCCTGGGCAAGGTGCTCGCGCACGAAACGCCCGCCGGCGTCGCCGCGGGGATCATCGTCGAAACTGAAGCCTACATGGGCGCCGACGACCCCGCCTGCCACTCGGCGCGCGGCCTCACGCCACGCACCGAGGTGATGTTTGGCCCGGCGGGCCACGCCTACGTTTACTTCACCTATGGCATGCATTACTGCTTCAACGCCGTCACGCAGCCCAGGGGCGTTGCCGAGGCCGTGCTCATTCGCGCACTTGAGCCGCTGGATGGCGTGGAGCTGATGAAGGAGCGGCGCCGCCGAGACGAGCCCGCCGATCTCGCCTCCGGCCCGGCCAAGCTCTGCGTTGCCCTCGGGATAGACAAGACGTGCAACGGAACGGACTTGACGCACCCGCCGCTATACATCGAGGACCGCGAAATCGAGCCGGGGCCCGTCGTCTGGCGGCCGCGCATCGGCATACGCGCAGGCACCGAGCACCTCTGGCGATGCTACATCAGGGGCAATCCGTTCGTTTCGAAGAAATAATGATGGGGGGCTTCCGGTATGGCGCGGGCGGATTCTGAATCGCCCTCGTCGTCGATGCGACAACGGTGCTCGGAAGGCGGGCCGGTTCCGGCGGACCCGGAAGTCTGTCCGCAGATTCGCCAAGCACTGCCCCTGCTTGAGCCGCCGTCGAAGCTCAGATGTCGGCCGGTGCCAGCTCTGCCTGCTTGAGAAGCTCCAGCTCCTCGGTGGAGTGGGCGATCATCAACACCCCGTGGCTGATGTCCCATTGCATCCCGATCGGCCCGAGGAG
>JABMSA010000455.1 GCA_013202185.1 Planctomycetota bacterium | reverse complement strand
AAGTCATTCACCCGCCGTTGCCGACAGTAGAGACGGGCCGGTGGCCCGTCTCCTGAGACGCCCCACCGGGGCGTCTCTACAAGTCATTCACCCGGCGTTGCCGACAGGTTGGCCGTTACCAGCCAAATTCCGTAGCCACACGGCGACACGGACCTCACCTCGATGCCCTTGTCGGTTTTGCGAGCGCCGGCAACCGACGGGGAGAGCTTCGCGAGGACTTCGTGGAATTGCTTGAACTCTTCGAAGCATCCCGGCCCCAGCAGAAACTCGGCCGTCATCACCGAGTAGCCGTGGCTCTCGCCCGCGAGCATCGCCAGTCGCTCGCTGTAATCGGGCTTTTCATGGATCATCTTGGGCTCGGCTGCGGTGAGCCTTTCGAGAAGCGGCTTCATTACTGCGGAGCGTCCTACGTAAACACAGCCGTTCTTCACGATGGCTATTGCGTCGTCTTTGCGCCAGGTGTTGCCTTCGTTGTTGAATCCGAGCGATTTGAGCGCGGCCCGGGCGGTGGCGGCCTGGACAATTTCCGCCGCGAAGATGACGTCGAGGAGGTTGTCGGGGGCTGCCGCAAGTGCCACGAATCCGGTGCCATTGAGCGCATCCTCGAACGCCTTGTTTTTGTGCGTCGCGATTCTCAAGTGCGTTGCCGCTTCGGCAGGGGAGGCGAAAGATATCTGATTCACGAGCCATGGCCCGGCGGGGAAAACCGAGCCGATGCGGCAGGCCTGGAGAGGGCCGGGCGGGGGTGTTTCTACGTTGCCCGAGAGGATGATTCTGTCGCGCACGAGCGCCGGCCCGGCGACGGTGGTGTCGATCTCGAGCACGGCCGACATGACCGAGCCCGTTTTGCAGGTGATCGCGCCGATGCCGGCGGGCTGTGTTGTCTCGGAATAACAGAACACATGTGCGCCGGCCGGGGGTGATATGTCTTTTCGCGCCTGCGCATATTTTGCGTTGCCGCCGAGGTGTGCCTTGCTGGTGAGCATTCGGCGCACCGCGCGCTGCCGGCCGTAGACCACGCATTGATCCGGGAACGCGAGGGTCCATATCCGCTTGGGCGAGAAGGCAATGTTCGTGACATCATGCTCGCCGATGCGATCGGCGGCCACCGTTACGCGCGGAAAACGCGCCGTGAGCGTCTTCCCGGCGCGGTCCCTCAGGAGGCTTTGCAGCTCCTCGTGGTGCTCTGAGGCGCGAATAACGACGGCCGGTTGCGGGCTGTCGGACGGCTCGGCGGGGTCGGGCGGGCAAAACACCAGGCCGATTCTGGGGTCGTATCGCTCGACGACTTGGCCGAGGGTTCGATCGGTGAGCGACTGGCAGAGCACGCCGGCGGTTGCGGCGACGAAATTCAGGACCAGCTCGGCTGCGAACGACGAGCGCACCGCTTTGCGAATTTCGGTCTTTTGGAGCGATGCCCACAGCTCGGCGGGTCGGGTAATTTCGACGTAGAGGAGGGTGTCGGCCGGCGCGATATCGGCGATTTCGGCGGCGCGCGCGGTGCCGGGCGGCACTGCTGCAAGGCTGACGGCGGCAAGCAACGCTAGCGCTGCAAGAGCGCGGCATGGGCGCCGCCCGACAGCCGTGCCGGAGCCGCATTGGCGCCGCAGGCCAGGCGCGTCGGCGCTGCAGGTCGGGCGCGTTGCAGGCGCGTTGGCGCTGCAGGCCAGGCGCATTGCGGGCGCGTTGGTGCTGGAAGTGTGCTGCTTTTCGGGCGCATTGGTGTCGAAAATTGGGTGCTTGGGCCGCATGGCGAGGCGTGTCATCACTCTATCCTTCAAGAAGCCCTCCGAATCAACAGTTGCCGCTTAGTTTCAGGCGCTATTTGTAGACGCTATCGGGGTCAAAGACCTTTTCACCGTCTACGCGAAACTCATCGGCGGCGCCGTCGTACTTTCGGTAATAGCAGGTTTTGTATCCGGCGTGGCACGCTGCAACGTGTTGATCGACCTTGATCGCGAGCGAGTTTCCGTCGCAGTCGATTGCGATTTCTCTGACCTCCTGGATGTGCCCGGACGTTTCGCCCTTCATCATGAGCCTTCCCTTCGACCTTCGAAACACGTGCACCTTTCCGGTTGCCACCGTGGCTTTCACGGCATCGCGGTTCATGTAGCACAGCGTTAGGGGGCGGTTATCGGCGGCGTCATAAACGATAACGGGCACGAGCCCGTGGGCATTAAAATTGATCTTTTCGAGCAGTTGCATTCGTCGCTCTCCGGCGGCGTATGTTGCAGGCGATGCCTACTCCTCCATTTGAATTCTACTGGAACGCGGCATGGATGTCAACGGCAAAATCAAATCTCCACCGGTTCCGGTGCGGCTGTCAAGTTGGCTGCAGGAGCCAAAATGGCACGGCCACACGGCTCCCGGATCTTGTCCCAACACCGGGTGCATGCATGTTGCATGCAGGCAATCTGTAGCTCTGACGCCGCATACTCAGAGCGCAAGCCGCATCCGCAGGTTCCTGATAGCGCGGCGCCGGCCGTGGCACGCTTTTTGCTCATGTGACTCGTTGGAAACGCTTTATGCTTGCAATAAACCGCACGCTGGCGTAGAATTTAGGTGTCTCGACGAAACCCGAGGAAAGGAGACAAAATGAGGAAATGGCTTTTGATATTGCTGGTGGTCATGGTGGCCGTTGCCGGGTGCGGCGGCAGGAAGAAGCGGGTTGTCATATTCCACGCCGATGCCCTGACGGTGCCGATGGGCGACATAATCGCCGAGTACGAGCAACTGCATCCGAACGTGCAGATTCTTGCCGAGAGCCACGGCAGCGTAACTTGCTCGCATCTCGCAAAGGAACGCGCCTGCGACATCCTGATGGTGGCCGATGCCAGAATCATCGCGGAAATGGAGCCGCAGTATGCCGAATGGAACGCGATTTTCGCCACGAACGAAATGGTGATTGCCTACGCACAGAAAAGCAAATTCGGCGCCGAGATCAACCCGCAGAACTGGTACGAGGTACTGACCCGCCCGGGCGTTACGTTTGCTCATTCCAACCCGAAATACGATCCGTGCGGCTACTGGACGCTGATCGTGTGGGAACTGGCCGATCTGCATTACGGCGCGACCGTGAATGACAAGCCGATCTCGGAGGCACTCAAGGCCGCGCGGACGCAAGACAGCATAAAGTCCGACGCACACCAGATGCTCAACCTGATCGATTCGCCGTCGGGCATCGACTACTGCTTCGTGTACATGAACCAGGCCGTTGAGCAGAACCTGAAGATGGTCCGGCTGCCGAAAGAGATCAACCTCAGCGATCCGGCGCTGGCCGAATTCTACAGCAAGGCGCACATCACGGAGCCGATCGAGAAAACCGGTGCCCCCATTGCTTTTTCGCTGACGTTGCTCAAGAAGGCCCCCCAGCGCGAGGAAGCCATCGAATTCCTGAAGTTTGCGCTGGGCGAGAGGGGCCGGGCCCTGCTGAGCGGCGACCGCGCCGTGGCCGCCTTCAACGTGACGCATCCGCCGCTGGTGGACAATCCGGATAAGGTTCCGCCCGGCCTCGCGGAGGTCATGGGCCTGGAGCATTGATACCAGGCGGATGATGCCACGGTAACAAGCGTATGCAAGCAAACAGCAGAAGATCACAAATCGTCGTAGGGTTTGCAGTTGCCTTCCTGGCGGCGGCGGCGCAGTATTTCATCGTGCGGCGATTCTGGGGCGGTCTCGACGCCACGATCAACCTGTTTCTGGCGCTCGTGGCGCTGCTCTACGGCGTCAACGGTGCACTCAACGTGGCCCGGCTCGGGCGGCGCCGGCTCACCGCTTATGTATTGAGCTATGTGGCGCTCTTCGTCTTCTTCATGGTGTTTCTGGGCGGCGCCGAACACCGGGCGCTGGTTTTTGCCATCTTCGCGATGTTCCTTTCGGCTTTCTTCCACCTTGGCGTGTTGCTGGGGTACTTCGTGATTGTGCTGGTGGCGTATTTCCTTTTTCCGCTTTACGCCTTGCCCGTCGTGGTGATTCTGTCGCTGTTTTACACGCTGCTGTTGCAAGTGCGACGCGCAGCCAGAAAAAGCGACAACTATCTGCTCACCGCGTTTTTTGCCATCAGCCTGCTCTTTGTGCTGATCGTATTCTTCCCACTGCTGCATTTTGTAGCGCAGCGTGCGCCGCAGGATCTCACGAAAACGCTTTTCAGCTCGGGGATCAGCGACCAAGTTCAGGATGCTCTCGTCCGCAGCCTTGTCACCTCTTCGATTTCCACCGGCATCGCGTTTCTGCTGGGGCTTCCGTTGGCTTACGTGCTGGTGAGGGCGGACTTCAGGGGCAAGTCGATCCTCGACGTCGCGATTGATATCCCTATCCTGATTCCGCCGCCCATCGTCGCCATTGCACTGATAATGCTCGTAGGCAGCAAGACGTCGTTCGGGCTGGATATTAAGCGCGCCGGCGACTGGCTGGCGGGGCTTTTCGGGGGTGAGGACACCCTCATCGGCTCGATGCTCAGCGACATCAAGTTCGACGGATCGACGCTCGGCATTATTTTCGCGCAGGTGCTGGTGAGTAGCTCGTTCTTTGTGCGCTCGGCGATGACTGCCATCAGGGGCGTTGAAGCGCGGCTTGAGTACGTTTCGCGCACGCTTGGCGCCGGGCCTCTGCGTACGTTTCTTCTGATAACGCTGCCGCTGGCGGCCCGGGGGATTTTCATCGGCTGCATTCTTGCATGGGCAAGGGCGATCAGTGAATTCGGAGCGATTCAACTCATCGCATACAAGCCGTTCACGGGGCCAACGCTCATCTACGACCTGTACCAGTCGAAGGGCGGGGCCGAAGGGGCATCGGCGACCGTCGCGATCCTGATGACTGTCATCTGCCTGGCCATCTTCTGTGTGCTGCACGTGCTGGCCTCGAGGCTGATCTGGAAGCGAGACTGATATGCTGCGGCTCGAAAGTATAAGTCGAACAATCGGCAACTTCACGCTGTCGGACATCACCTTCAGCGCCGGCAAGGGCCAATACGTGGTGATCCTGGGCCCGACCGGCTGCGGCAAGACGATGCTGCTTGAGACGATCGCCGGCATCGGAAGGCCGGCGAAAGGCAGTATTTTCATCAAGGACGAAGACGTCACCCACATCGCGCCGGAGAAACGGAACATCGGATTCGTGTATCAGCGGTCGATGCTGTTTCCGCATTACAGCGTCGCAAGGAACATCAGTTTCGGAATGAGGTTGCGCAAGGTTGGCGCGGCGGCGCAGGAAGACCGAATCAACCGTCTT
>JABMSA010000454.1 GCA_013202185.1 Planctomycetota bacterium | reverse complement strand
GCCAGAAGCACACCGCGCACGGGACCGGCAGAGTTGACTATCTGTCCGATTTCTTTGTCGGGATGGCCTCTTTTGGGACGTCCACAAATAGGCTCGTCCGCGTGTTTACAACCAACATCGACCTGTGCGTCGAAGCGGCAATGGTGCGCCTTTCGCAGCGGCCACGACCTGATCGGCGGCCGGACCTCGTCCTGGTTGACGGATTCGAGAGCGCCATCCTCCCCACATTCAACATGGGCTGCTATACCCGTGCTACATCCACACCAGGGAATCGTTGCGCTTTGTACTACTGGAAACTTCACGGGTCCGTGGACTGGACGTATGCCCAGCCACTCAAGGGGACTGGAGGCGAAGAGGGCGAAGGTTTCTCCGATCGATCCATCATTGTGCGGCGCGTCGACGGTAAGCTGTGGGCCGATCTTGCCGAGTGCGGTGCTCTGCACGCGAAGGCGACGGCAGAGGATCAGCCAATCGTGATATTTCCAACGCCTGCGAAGTACTCGCAAACTTACACGTTTCCCTACATGGACATGTTCGAGGCATTTCGGCGGACACTCGAAGAGGTCGAGCTCCTGATCTGCGTCGGGACGAGCTTCCCAGATCAACACATTCGCTCCGCAGTGCGGTCCTTTGTGGAACGGGACAACACGCTCCTCTTCGTTGTTGACCCGCAAGTGACCGGCGATACTCTTCGGTCGCTCTTCGGGGAATCTCGTTCCGTCCAGCCTGTGATCGGCATGGGCTTCGAGGAATTCGTCAAGGAGTTCAGAGCCTTGGAGGCTGTTGCGGGTAGTGCGTCGGTGGCGGAGAAGAAGCCATGAGCAGAAACATTGGACACGTATTGGCCGTTTCCGGGGCACGACTGACGGTTGAGGTCGACCCGCACCTGAGCGACCTGCATGTTCGTCATGAAGGGTCAACCTACACCGTCGGCCAGCCGGGAACATACCTCATCGTCGATGCAGGGCACGACAAGCATCTTGTGCTCGTGACAACAGTGCGCAAGAGCCAGTGGGCACCCGCGTCAACGAGCCCAGGCACGGATGAAGGGAATCCGATTCTTCCCCGCGGTGATTTCCCTTACCTCCCGGCAGCCCTGCCGCAACTTGACAGGACGTTGATAGACGGTGTGTTGGTCGGAACTATCGTTGGCAAGCGATTTGAGGTCGGAGTTTCGCGTCTTCCCGTTGTGGGTGACGTCGTGACGTTAGCGCTTGAAGATCACCTGCGCACGGCACTGTCGCCGCCGCCAGGTCGGACGGTCCTGTCCATCGGGGATTACGTGGATTCAGACCTTCCCGTCTATCTCGATGTCGATCATCTGCTTGGCAAGCACACCGCCATCGTTGGGACAACGGGTTGCGGCAAATCCTACACTGTTGCTCGCCTGATCCAACAGCTCATCACGGACTACCCGGGCGCGAACATCGTGGTCTTCGATTTGCATGGCGAATACAGAGACTGTTTTGCTGAATCTCGTTACATCCGCGCGGATCTCCTGTCGCTCCCGGCGTGGTTGCATGGCTTTGACGACCTTTTTGCGCTGTGTGCCGATCTCAGCAACCAGTTCAATATCCACAACCAGCGCTGGGCGTTTCGCGACGGCGTGCTGAAGCTGAAGCAGGAGTACTGTCGCTCGATCCTGAAGGACGAGAAGCTGGCCAACGAAGTTGACCTGGACGCACCGATCCCTTTCCTGTTCGAAAAGCTTCAGAACTACCTGCACAATTTGAATGCGGCAACGTACAAATATGGCACTAAGGACGTCGCCCTGGAAGAAGGGGAGAGCGAGGAGTGGTTTGGCCGCAGAATGAAGTTTCAGCCGAAGAAGACGAAAGTCACTCAGGGGCATCCCTTGAACGGAGAGCTGGATCGGTTGACTCTTCGCGTTGATGCGCGGGTCAAGGACCCCCGGTATGCCTTCATGTTCCAGTATGATCTGAAGGACAAGGATGAATTACCCACTGTCGTTAAGGAGATGACCGGTTTCCAGGGAGGCGACTCAAAGGCTGCGACCGTTTTCGATCTCAGCTATCTCCCGTCGGAGACCGTCGGGGCCGTGGTCGCAACGTTATCCCGCATATTGTTCCAGGTCCACTTCCTAGCCGATCGTGGGCTGTGCACGCCTACGCTGGTAGTCTACGAGGAAGCGCACAACTACATCCCTAGAGGGGGTCGTGGGGCCTACGGTGAGGCGCGAGACAGTGTTGAGCGGATTGCAAAGGAGGGGCGGAAATTCGGGATTGGGGCGTTGGTGGTCAGCCAACGGCCCAGCGAACTGAGTGAGACGTTGCTCAGCCAATGCAACACGTTCCTTTGCATGAGGCTCGCAAACACTGCCGACAAGAACCATGTTGTTGCTCTTCTGCCAGATTCGATGCAGATGCTCACTGACGTTCTGCCGGCGTTGCCACGTGGGCAGGTCATGGCCATTGGACAGGCGACACAGATGCCCGTTCGACTTGCGGTGGCGGCGATTAGGGATGAAAAGCAAGTGCCCAACAGCGGCGATCCAGAATTCGGTAAGCACTGGACTCGCAAGATGGCAGACCGGCAGGAACCCGACATCGTGAAGATCTGCGACTATTGGATTCGATCGGAGAAACCGAAGCCGGACACAGACGATCCGGGCGGGGGCAAGAAGGTATGAGCGCTCTGATGCGCATGACTGCGGAGGGAAGGACTCACAGTGTCGGCTAGAACCACGTTCAACCCGCGCAAGCTGATGGAGCAGGCCATTGAGGTCATGCGCCAGTCCGTGCCTGAGCCACGGGCTGACGGCAAGGCGAGCCCGAAGGTCGGCGCGGTTCTGTACAAGTCCGATGGCACAGTGGAAACGGCTTGCCGTGGTGAACTTCGGCACGGAGATCATGCGGAATTCACGCTTCTTGAACGGAAGAACCGGGGAAACAAACTGGACGGCGGTATCCTGTTCGCGACGCTTGAGCCCTGCGCAAAGGGCTCGCGCAAGCATCCCAAACTGTCTTGCGCGGAGCGCATCTTCCTGGCCCGCATTAAGGAAGTGTGGGTGGGCATTCAAGACCCCGACCCAACCGTAGCGCGCAAGGGCATCGGGTACTTGATACGACAGGGCGTAACTG
>JABMSA010000453.1 GCA_013202185.1 Planctomycetota bacterium | reverse complement strand
GGCTTCGAGCTGCTGATGGCGCCGTATGCGGTTGCGCACCTCAAGCTCGGCATGCAGCTCGCCGGGCAGGACTTGACCGAAGCCCAGCAGAAAACGTGGGCCTACAACTTCTCGGGCGATGAGCGCGTGAACGTCTTTCTCACCAACACGCTGGGGGAGGCGGAGCGAAAAGTTGAAACACTCTTCGGGCCGTTTCGCATAATCACCGAAGAAGCAAAGGCCGCCGCCCGGGTGAAACAGGAGATGCCCGTGCTCGTGGTGCTGGGAAATCCGCCGTACTCGGGCCACTCGGCCAACCGCAGTTGGGAAGTGAAGAACGGAAAGCGCCAACGAACATTCATCGGGAAATTGTTGCAGGATTACTACCAGGTGGACGGCAAGCCGCTGGGCGAACGCAACCCGAAGTGGCTGCAAGACGACTACGTAAAATTCATCCGCTGGGGCCAGTGGCGCATTGAGCAAACCGGCGGAGGGGTGCTGGCGTTCATCACCAACCATGGTTACCTCGACAACCCGACCTTCCGCGGGATGCGGCAGCAACTGATGAACGCTTTCACGGACATCTACATCCTGGACCTTCACGGTAACACGAAAAAGAAGGAAGTTGCGCCGGACGGCTCGAAGGACGAGAATGTTTTCGACATACAGCAGGGAGTGTCGATTGGCATATTCGTGAAAGAACCGGGAAAGAATGGGCCGGCAAAGGTGCACCATGCGGAGTTGTGGGGATCGCAGAATGAAAAGTACAAGCGGCTTCGCGCGGCAGACATTCGCAAGACGAAATGGAGCACGCTTGGCCCTAGCGGGCCGTACTATCTGTTTACGCCCAAGGACACACAATTGCTCAGCGAGTTTAGTTGCGCTTGGAAAGTCACGGATGTCTTTCCAGTTAATTCGGCGGGAATCGTGACGGCACGCGATTCCTTGACAGTTGGGTGGTCCCCCGACGAGATCTGGGAGAGGGTAAATGACTTCGCCGAAATGCCACAGGAGGAGGCACGAGAGAAATATGCCTTGGGAGACGATGTCCGTGACTGGAAAGTCCATCTGGCCCAGGCCGATGTTCAATCGAGCGGACCCGACCGGAAAAAAGTGATGCCGGTTCTTTATAGACCTCTGGATGAGCGATTCACTTATTACACCGGCACGACAAGAGGCCTCATTTGCATGCCTCGCAGAGACGTGATGAGGCATATGTTGACGGGCGATAATGTGGCTATTACAGTTGGCCGAGCCGGCCAGGTTATCGATCAGCGCGAGTGGAACATTGTTTTCAGCACAAGGTGCATCACTGACTTCAATGTGTTCCGAAGAGGCGGCACGCAGTTGTTCCCCCTCTACCTATACCCCGATCCCGCCGCAAACGGCGAGCTATTCGCCAACGGCAGCGGGCGGCACGTGAATCTGAAGGCCGAGTTCATCGCCCAGGTGGAGGAGAAAACCGGACTGCAGTTCATAGACGACGGCACGGGCGACTTGGAAAAAACGCTTGGACCGGAGGATGTGTTTCATTATATTTATGCGGTGTTCCATTCGCCGGCGTATCGCGAGCGCTACGCCGAGTTCCTGAAGATCGATTTCCCGCGCGTGCCGCTGACGTCCGATTGCGGGCTCTTCCGCAGGCTCTGCGGGCTCGGCGGCGAGCTGGTGGCGCTGCACGTGATGGAATCGCCGGCGCTTGGGAATAAGATTACGAGTTTCCCCGTCGCCGGTGTGAATCGAATGGAGAAACGCTTCCCGAAGTACTTCCCGCCGGGCGAAAGCGCACCCGGCTCGGCCGACCCGATAGAGAAAGGACGCGTCTATATCAATGAGTCGCAATACTTCGACGGCGTGCCGCCGGAAGTGTGGGAGTTTCGCGTCGGCGGCTACCAGGTGTGCGACAAGTGGCTCAAGGACCGGCGGGGCAGGTCGATTTCATTTGACGATTATGAGCATTACTGTAAAATAGTTGTCGCCCTCAACGATACAATACGCCTTATGAGCGAAATAGACGAGGCCATAGCGAGTTGGCCCATTCAATGAATTACCTGCAATGTTCGTAGTTGTTCGTTCTAACTGAAAGGAAAACAATGCCGATCAAAGTAACACTTCTCGGGGCGGGCAGCGGGTTCACTCAGCCGCTGTTCACGGACATTCTCAACATCGACGGAATTGATCGGGGAATCATCGGGCTGGTGGACGTCGATAAGAAGCGGCTCGATGTCAACGTGAAGCTGATGCACCGCATCCTCGAGCTGATGGGCAAGACGAAATGGAAGATCCATGCCTCCACCGATCGCAAGGAGGTGCTCAAGGGCACCGATTACCTCATCAGCACCATCGAGGTGTCGGGCGTGCAGTGCGTGCGGCACGACAACGACATCCCGCTGAAGTACGGCATCAGCCAGTGCATCGGCGATACGATCGGCCCGGGCGGCATCATGAAGGCGCTGCGCACGCTGCCGTCGTTCGTCGAGATACTCGAGGACGCCAAGCGGCTCTGTCCCAACGCGCTGATCATGAACTACACCAATCCGATGTCGATGATGACCCTCGGCTCGATCCGCTCCACCGACCAGCCGTTCGTGGGCCTGTGCCATTCGGTCCAAGGCACGTCGTGGCACCTGGCGCAGATAGCGGGCGTGCCGCATTTCGACATGATCTGGCGGTGCGGCGGAATCAATCACATGGCGTGGTTCACCGAGTTGTCGTACAAGGGCAAGGACCTCTACCCCGTGCTGCTCGAGGCGATGGAAGACAAGGAAGTGTACGAGCGCGACCCCGTTCGGCTCGACTTCATGAAACACTTCGGGTACTTCGTCACCGAGTCGAGCGGCCACTTCTCCGAATACGTGCCCTATTATCGCAAGCGCAAAGACCTGTTGAAGAAGTACTGCCGCGACAACTACCTGGGCGGCGAGAGCTTTTACGCCGACTGCTGGCCGGGCTGGCGCAAGGATACGGACAAGGCCCGGCGCGAGATGGCAGCCGGCAAGCGCGAAATAAACCTCGGCCGCGGGCACGAGTATGCGTCGGACATCATCGAGGGCCATCTGTTTGACCGCAAGAAGATCATCTACGCTTCAGTGGCAAACACCGGCCTGATCCCGAACCTCCCGCAGACGGGCGTGGTGGAGGTGGCGGTGGTTGTCGACAAGCGCGGCTACACGCCCACCTACTTCGGCAACCTGCCCGAGCAGTGCGCGGCGATGTGCCGATCCAACATGACCGTCTTCGAGCTGTGCGTGCAGGGAGTCCTCAACAACGACCGCGAGCCGATCATACACGCGATGATGCTCGATCCGCTATCGGCGGCCGTGTGCTCGCCGGGCGAGATCCGGCAGATGGCAGAGGAACTGTTCGGGGCCGAGAAGAACTACATACCCGACTGGTGCGCCGCCCCGAAGGCCGGGGCAAAACCGAAGAAACGAAAACGAACCGGGAAGGCAAAACCGAAGGCCGACGGCGCGGCGGCGGTGTCGTCGATGGCAGCGCGCAACGTGAAGTGACGATGGCTCCGGCAACAGGCGCCTGATGAGGAGAGAAAAGTGGACGACTACGAAGATCTGCCGCACGAAGCTTTGGACGATCCTTTCAAGCCGCCCCACCCTCCTCGAAAGGTGCGGTGCCTTCATTGCGACCAAACATACATGAGCTCGCTGATGAAGTGGCAGGGCGGACTGTGGCGCTGCGGAATCCCCGGCTGCGACGGCGCGGGATACGGCTTCGACGTCTTCGACGCGGACGGCCATATGTTCGCAGAGGAAGACGAAGAAGAATTCGATTTTGACGGCGAGTTCGATCTTGACATCGACCTCGAGAGCACCGAAGAGTGATCGAGCCGCCGCAGGACCGTTCTCACTCATGTGACAAGGACTTTTTCTCATGGCGATGACCTCGCGCGAACGCATGCTGATTGCGCTCGACAACGGCCGCCCCGACCGCCTCCCCTGCCAGATGCACGGCTGGATGCCTTATTACCTGAACAAATACCTCGGCGGAATCGACAGTTGGCAGGCATTCGAGAAATTCGGAATGGACTATGCCATTTACATCTCGCCGAATCTCGACTACAGCGACAAAGACCTGGCCAACTGGCAGAAAAAGCGGGTTGACCTGGGCGTTGATGACGACGGCAATCAGCTCTGGGAGGAAACGATAACCACCCCCAAGGGCACGCTGCACCACGCCGGCACCATCACCGAGATCACGCCCTGGAAGACCGAGTCGCTCCTCAAGACCGAGCAGGATTTCGAGATATGGAACGAGTTCGTGCCGTGCCCGGTCTCGGCCGACGTGGCGCCCGTGCGGCAGGCCCGGCTCGAACACCGTTATCAGCCCGAAGATGTTTGAGGAGTTCTGCCTGCCCTACGACGTCAGGCAGCACGAGGCCCTCCACCAGCACGGAATCAAGATCGTGTATCACCTCTGCGGCGGCCTGATGCACATGCTCGACCTCGTGCTGCAAAACGGCGCAGACGGCCTCGAGACAATGACGCCGCCGGGCATGGGCGGCGATTGCGACCTCGCCGAGGCGTCGCGGCGGGTGGGTGACAAGCTGTTCTTCATCGGCGGCTTCGACCAGAACGCCGGCCTCGAGCGCGGCACGCCCGAGAGGACCCGCCAGCTCGTGCTCGAGTGCTTCGAGGCCACGCGCGACCACGCGGGCTACGTCGTCTGTCCATCCGACCACTTCTTCCATGGCGACCCCGCCTGCCTGTACGCCTTCGCCGACGCGGCGAAGGAGTGTGTCTACTGACCCGGCCCGCCGTGTGGCCAGATGGGAGGACGAGCCTTGAGCTCCCGCGGGACGCGTCCACCTGCGGTGACGGGCACCTTCTCCATCGTGGCCGCCGACCCCGAGGCGGGCGTGTGCGGGGCCGCGGTGGCGAGCAAGTTCCCGGCCGTGGGGCGGGTGGTTCCCTACGTGTGGGCGGGTGTCGGGGCGTTCTGCACGCAGTACCATCACGAGCCGAAGTGGGGCGAACGGGCACTCGACCTGCTCGCCGCGGGGAAGCTGCCCGAGGAGGTGCTCGGCGAGCTGCTCAAGGACGACCCCAAGC
>JABMSA010000452.1 GCA_013202185.1 Planctomycetota bacterium | reverse complement strand
TGCCGCGCCGCGCAGGAGTCCACGAAGGAGAAGGAGTGCACCGAATGAAAGGGCAAGGGTAAAAACGGTCAGCGAAATACGTTGTCCTACAGAAAGTATGCATCCGTTGATAAGGACCCATGCCAGCCCGATCGCCATGCCTGAAATCCAGAGCGTGAACTGGGAGCTCCGTTCCCGGATTTTGTGCGATGCGCCGTAGCGCTCTTCGAGCTCGGCAATCAACACCTGGAACTTCTGGTCATCAGAAAGCTGCATTCTTACGACCTTCCTTTCTGTCTCTGTGACAGTGCGCTGCCTGTCGATCCGCCGGCAATCTGTCCTTTCGTCATCCCTCGTGCTTGTCACCTCGGCCGGCACCCGTTTCTGCAAAGCGCTTCACTACGTCCTTCGCTACTTCGGCTATTTCAGGTGCGATATGCACCTCCGTTCCGAGGTGCATCTGAAGAGCAACGGCGAGCGGTTCAAGCGCCGTTGCACTCTTCGAGTCGCGCAACAACGGATACGCTTGTGCCGCAACACCCGCCACCACCAGGTCCGCGAAGAGCTGAATCATATCGTCAACGTTCTTCGCCGTGAACTCGGGTGCATCAAGCAGCTTCTCCGTAGACACTAACGCTTCGTCTGTCTTCCGTGACCGAGCAAGTGTGCATGCCAATGTGTGGACGATTGCCAAATCAGCCTTCAACTCCACGGCCTTACGTGCCCATTCCTCCGCATGAACCACGTACGCGGGCGGCCCAAACTCATAGAATGCCCACGCCAGACCATTGAGCAAACCGGCGCTCTTGGGAATGGCTGCCAGAGCGTGTTGAGCAATCTCGAGCGCGTAGTCGGGTCGTCCCAAGCCCGTCAATGCCAGACGGGCAAGACTCGTCCTTGCTGGCACATAGCGGCGATCTGCTTTGATAGCCTTGAGATATGCCTGCTCTGCTTCGTCATGCCTCCCCAGTCGATTACACAGGAGGTCGCCCAGTCGAGTCAATGTGCTGGGCTGTTTCGGGTTCAGCTCGACGGCCTTGCGGTAGTCGGCCTCAGCCTCCTCGTAGCGCATCAGGTGCTCGTGCAATGCGCCGAGTTCTGCCCATGCCCGGTCAACATTGTGAGAGGCAAGCTCGATCACCTTGCGGAAAGCGGCCTCAGCATCATCGTAACGCTTGAATCGCAGGTATAGAAGATTCGCTAGTCCGCCCCACGGGCAGACGTGCATCGGGTTATGTTCGATGGCGCCTCGGTAAGCAGTTTCGACTTCCTCATACCGCTCAAGTTTCTCATACAGGAAAGCGAGCTGCATCCACGCCCTGTCGACATCTTCTGAATCATGCTCGATGATTTCACGAAGAAGTGTCTCAGCCTCCTCATGTCTCTCAAAATGGTCCCGGAGAAGGCAGGCCAGCCGGCCAAGTGCGTACGTGTTATCTGGGTCAATCCCTATGGCCTTTCGATAGGCAGTTTCGGCCTCCTCATACCGCTTCAAATGTTCGTCAAGAAGGGCTCCGAGCTGTGCCCACGTCGAGGCATCCTCTGCATCGAGCTCAAGTGCTTTCTTGTAGGCTATCTCTGCCTCAGGAAAGCGGTGTGTATGGCGGTGGCGGATGCGGGCGAGCATGCGCCAACCTGATGTGTGATCTGGGAACTGTGAAGTCCGACGCATGCACGCTTCCTCGGCCTCTCGATATGCTCGCTCAGTATCGCGCTTCTTTCCGGACTGCTTCGATAGCATACGGGCCAGTCCAAGCCACGCGTCGCTGCAATCCGGGTAGATTTCCAGTGCCTTGTTGAATGCTTGTTCAGCTTCATTCTCGCGGTCTTTGCCCTTCGTCAGAAAGCGGCCCAAATCATCCCAGAAACATGGATCACCGGGAGCCAACTCTGTGGCTCTGCGAAATGCTTTCTCCGCCTCCTGCAATCGGTCGGGCTGTTCGCTTTCGGCTCTGCCCAGCATCAGCCATGCCTCGGGGTACGTGTCGTTGATCGCGATGGCTTCGCGGAATAGTTCTTTCGCTTCCTCTGTGCGACCTTCGCGTCTTGCTTTCATCCCCTGCTCCATAAGCCCAGCAACCTGCTCGTCCGGGGCGGCATGCCATTCACATGGGCACGTTCGCACTTTGCCCGCATCATCAAGCCACTGCCGCAAGGATTCCGGGCGGTCTGGTGCATCGAGGAACTCGTGTGGCGTGCATCGCAGAATCTCGGATTGCAAGCCCAACGGTGCGGCCTTCATAAGCCCCTCAAAAACGTGGTAGTGGTGTTCGCGATCCAGTTGGGCCAGATTGCAGGCCTCTTCGGCCAGGCGTTTAGCGGCATCCACAAGTTCTTTCCCGTCATAGAACTGCACCATGAACTGGACGACAGCCTTTACCCGGTCAGACGGAGAACCGCGCCGACGCATCAGGTAATAGATGTTGTACATGCGTTCTGCCACTTGGTACCGCTTTGTTCGCCCTTTTCCGGGGACTTCCACAACGGCCCCACGACTGATGAGTCGTTTGAGCAAGGAACTCGTCATGCTGACGTTCAAGCGAGACGCCAGCGCAACTTCTCGCGCGGTTGCCGGATCCCATAGATCAGCCAGTGCTACGT